>LNEA01000267.1 GCA_001464855.1 Rhizobiales bacterium Ga0077530 | reverse complement strand
GGATCGGCAGGCCCAGCCGATCGAGCGCCGGCAGCAGGCCATCGAACTGCGCCGCATACTCCAGCGAAAATTGACGCGGCAGCCAACCCTGGCGCGCGCTGTGGATGCCGAGGCGGGCCTGCACGCAGGCGACGTCGGAGCCGCCTTCCGCGAACGCGGCGAGCGCGCGGCGGATCTGATCGGGCTCGGGAATGTCCTCCGCGTCGTAGACGACCACGTACGGGCTGGTGACGAGCTCCAGCGCGTAGTTGAGCGCCTTCGGCTTGGTGCGTGGTCCCTTTTCCGGCACGACGACGGGGCGGATGTTACCGGGGAGATCGAGCGCCGCCACCGCGTCCAGCGTCTCGGTGTCACTCGCTTCGAGAACCAGCAGCACCTCGAGCTTCGCGGACGGGTAGTCGAGCGCCGCCATCGCCGCAACGAGATCGGGCAGGATCGCGGACTCGCGGTAGAGCGCGACCATGGCGCTGTAGCGCGGGAGATCGGCATCCGTGATCGCGCGGTGTCGCATCGCCGTATCAGGCGCGGATGGGCGCAGCAGTTCGACGATCGCCATCGATCGCAGCAGCACGATGCACAGGAACGGCAGCGTCAGCAGCGCCATCATCAGTGGAACGACGGTCTCGGGCGCGACCGCTGCACCGCCCAAGACTAGGCCGATCGCGCTAACGACCGCGACCACCTGCCAGGTCTCCGCCCCCCACCGCGCGGACGCCGACCGATCGGCACGCCAGAGGCCCTCGATCGCGTGGTCGATGATCGCGGATTGCGCGCCCGCCATGTGGATCGCATCGATCTCGCGGCGCGTGCCGAGCATCGCGGACCGGCCCGGCGGCAGTGAGGAAACCGCGGCGCGCACCGCACCGGGCCGCTGGTTGTAGGCGCCAATCACAATTGAGGTGCGATCCTTCGAACCAGATGATCGGCGCCCTATCCAATCGACGCCCAGCGTCGTCGCCAGCGTTGCCACGTAATCGCGCTCATCCAGCCAACCGAGCGCGATCAAGACCTCATGGGGGGCCACGGCCCACTCATCGGCGACCCGCTCTGCCGCGCGCAGCGTTGCCGCATCGATCGACCGTCCGACCAGAAATCCATATTCGCCAAGCTGAGAGTCGGGGGCGGCACGCAGCGGTGTGATCCTCTGTCTCACCGCCCTGAGCCGCGCTAGAATACCTCTCGCGCGCGGCGATTCTGCTGTTGCCGCGCGATGCCTGAGGCGTCGAGGAACTGGATCGCGCACCTCATTCATGGCAAGTGTCCGAGAGGGCGTCGAGCAGCCGTCATAGCCTTGCAATGGACCTGCTGAACTGCCGTCTCAACGCGCCGCTAAGACACCGCAAAAACGGCGCGACTCAGAGCCCGGCCATGACGTCGACGAGAGAAAAGGGACGTTTCGTGCGCATCCCAATCATAAGACTTGTTCTGATAAGCGCAATAATGATTGTGGGATCGCTGACGATGGCGCCGGGGCTTGCCTCGGCGCAGTCGGAACCGACCATTGCGCCGCCGCCAGCGCCCTCGTCGGGGGGGGCACGCAGGGTCGTTATCCGCTTCCTGACCGACAGCGAATTTCCGCCCTTTCACTACTATGACGAAGAAGGCGCACTGACCGGCTTCGACGTCGATCTGGCGCGCGCCATCTGCCTCGAGGCCGGGACGCAGTGCGACATCCGTGCCCGGGCCTGGGGCGAACTCCTGCCGGCGCTGGCCAAAGGCGAGGCCGATGCGGTGATCGCCGCGCAGCGCATCACGACACCGCTCGTGCGCGACTTCGACGTCACCGACCGCTACTTCTTCACAACCGCGTGGTTCGCCGGACCGCGCGGCGGCGAGCGGCTGCCGACAACGCCCGAACGGCTCGAGCGCAAGCGGATTGCCGTCGCACGAGGCAGCCCGCACGAGGCGTATCTGCGGACATTCTTCCGCGAGAGCGCGATCGAGACCATGGATACGGTCGAAGAGGCCCGCGAAGCCATCCGGAAAGGGCGCGCCGACCTCGTGTTCGGCGACGGCATCGGGCTCGTTTTCTGGGTCAATGGATCGCTATCGCAGGAGTGCTGCGAGCTTAAAGGCGGGCCGTATTTCGAGCCGCGTTTCTTCGGCGATGGCCTTGCGATTACGGTGCTGCAGCAGGATGGCGATCTCAAGCGGCTCATCAACCGGACGCTTGAGCGACTGCGGCGCAACGGGCGCTACGAGGAGCTGATGCTGCGCTATTTTCCCAATCGGGTTTTCTAGATCCCCTGCCCGTCCACTTCGCGGGCGAGTTCCTCGGCCAATTTGGCGGCGCCTTCCCAATAGGGATGCACTTCGAGGAGCTGCTTGACGACGCTCAGGGCGCCTTTGGCGTTGCCCATCTGGCGCCAGATCTGGGCCAATCCGTCGAGCGCCTTGAAGTGGTTCGGCTCCAGCGCCAGCGCCCGCCTGAGATCGCCGACGGCCGATCCCATATCGTTGCGCGAGAAATGGATGAACGCGCGGCGATTGAAGCCCTCGGCATAGTCCGGCGCCAACAGCACCACATAGTCCATGAACTTGAGGGCGAGATCATTGTCCTTGGCGCCGAGCGCCTTGGCCGCCCGCTGCATGAGCAGGGCGACCGTATCGCTGCCGGAATACCCCCACAATCGCTCGATCGTCCCTTGGATCTTCTTGGCGGACTCGGCCGAATCGGCGGCGGCGAGATGCGCGTAGAGATCAGCCAGCAACTTCGATTTCTCGTCCGCCGTCGTCGGTAGACGATCCGGCACCCGGCCCGGGGTGGCGCCCTCTTCGGCCGTCGGGGGCCCCGGCGCCACTTCGGGCGGCGCGATGTGGGGCGCCGGCGGCGGGGCGGTAGGCGGTCCGGTCGGAGGTGACGGCTGCTGGGCTCGTGCCTCGATGACGGCGAAGCTGAATGCCGCACCAAGTGCAATCGCCGTCGCGGCGACGAGCCCCCGGTAGCGCAACTGACTGCGTGATCCGTTGTCCATGGTGGAACGATAGCGCCAGCCGATCCTGGCGTCAAAATGGCGGCGCCTCTCGACCCGATCACAAACGGGTTAACGCCATTCCGTCCCAAAATGGTGGCCGCGGTTAGCACATATTTAAAGGACCTCTCGGATAATCGCCCTGAAGTTGCATTTCGTCCGCCGGACTGCTCGCGGGCGCCCAAACCGATGTCATGAGGGCAAAGGGATCTCGATGTCACTGCAAACTGCGGCGAACACGCCACCACTTGGATCATCGCTGCTGCGCGCTCCGATCGATCGGCGCCGGCATCGGCGCGTCGACCTGACCCTGCTTGGCCGCTTCATGCGCGCCAACAAGGAAGAGTACCCCTGCAAGCTACGCGATATCTCTGTCGGCGGCGCCGCATTGATTGCACCGGTTGAGGTCGAGGTCGGCGAGCGCATCGTCACCTATTTCGACCAGCTTGGCGGACTTGAAGGCTCGGTGACCCGAATTTTTGACGGTGGCTTCGCCATCGCCTTCGTCGCGACGCGCCACAAGCGTGAAAAGCTCGCCGCACTACTCACGTGGATCATCAACCGCGCCGAGCTGAAACCAGAAGATCAGCGCCAACACGAGCGCGTGGTTCCCGCCCGGTCGGAATCGATGCTGCAGCTCGATGAAGGCATCGCCGTCGCCTGCCGCGTCCTCGACATCTCCATCTCCGGCGCATCGGTCGGCACGGAAGCTCGCCCGGAGATCGGCGCCGAGATCGTGCTCGGCAAGCTGCGCGCGGTGGTCGTCCGCCACCACCGGGACGGCATCGGTGTCAGGTTCAAGGACATCCAAAACCCGGCGGCGCTCAGGAAGCATTTCGAATAGGGGCGGCCAGAAATATCGCGGCGTCGGCTGCAAGGCGCCGATTAGCGAAGCGCTAAGGAGAAATCGCCAATTTGAGGCAATTGCCGAGTGCATTTGCCTCAAATGCGTGCGGTCGGCTTGGAGGTCGCTCAACGACTGCCTGCTACCGTGTTGCTTGATCGAGGGAGTTTCAGGTGATGTCGCTGGCGTCGAGATTTTTCCTGATTGTATTGTGCAGCGGCGCGCTTGCAACGCTCGGCAGTGTCGACGGCCACGCCCATCGCCAGCCAAGCGAGTCTCGCGTGTCGCCGTTCATGCGCGTCTATGGTCCGACGCTTCCTCCATTCGGATTTGTAAGTTTCTGCGAGCGCCACCGCAGCGAATGCGCCCAGGGCCCGCTGGAAGAAGCACGCTTCGAAATGACACCCGAGCGCCTCGGCGAACTCGACCACGTCAACCGATCGGTCAATCGGCTGATCGAGCCGACAACCGACCAGGACATCTACGGCGTTCCGGAATATTGGGCGATCCCCGTCAACCGCGGCGATTGCGAGGACTATGCGCTCCTCAAGCGGCAAGTCCTGATGATGCGGGGCTGGCCGGCGAGCGCGTTGCTGATGACGGTCGTGCGCGACGAGAAGGGTGAAGGGCACGCGATCCTGACAGCACGCACCGCCAAGGGTGATTTCATTCTCGACAACAAAGTCGATGACCTCAAACCCTGGCACGCGACGGGCTACACCTACATCATGCGCCAGTCCTATATCGATCCGAGGGTGTGGGTTTCACTCGACAGCCGTGACCGGCGCTCGCCCGACCTGCTATCCGGCGTTCGCAACGACCGCCCGCGGCATTAGTCGATCGCGGCGTCAGGTCTGCGGCTTGAAGGTTGCGGCATAGCGCTTCCAGCGGGCCATATAGTCGGCAACCCCGCCGGCGATCCGCGCGCGGTCGGAGTCCGTCACCTCACGGGCGACCTTGCCAGGCGTGCCGAACACCACTGAATTCGGCGGGATGACCTTGCCTTCCGGGATCAGCGCTCCGGCGCCGACCATAGCGCCCGCGCCGATCCGCGCCCCGTTGAGAACGATGGCCCCAATCCCGATCAGTGCGCCGCGGCCGATGTGACAACCGTGGAGCATCGCGGTGTGCCCGATCGTGCACTCCTCCTCGATGACCATCGGATATCCCGGGTCGACATGGAGGACGCAGTTCTCCTGGATGTTCGACCGCGCACCGATGCGGATCGGCTCGTTATCGCCGCGAACAACGGCGCCGAACCAGATGCCGACGTCCTCCTCGATCGTGACCTGGCCGATCACCACCGCAGTCGGCGCAATCCAATAGCGATCCAGCGCCGGCACGGTGACGGCGTGATCGCCGAGCTTATAGAGAGGCATTAGAAACTCCAGCGGACGATCAAGCCTCGTCCTCGAGATCGTAATCGAGGATCGACATGGCCAGTTGGTAGCTCGTCTCGCCGTCTTCGATGTCCTTGGACACGAGGGCAACGAATTCGCCGCCGATATAGACCTCCGCGGCGTCACCTGCCCGCTCGCGGGCGCGCACCTCGACGGTCTTGTTCGCGAACACATTGCGCAGATAGGTCTGCAGCTTGCCGACCTCTTCCTTGTTCAGCGCGTTACCCTTCGGCGCGCCCTTGCCTACCGCCATTCTCAACTCCTTAGCTGGCAGGCGCGAACGCTCGCCCAGACTATCCAATTCCGCCCGTCCGAAGCCGCAAGCTCAACAGCAGCCGCAGTCGTCGGGTTGCAGGCGCTGGTCCATATTGCGAGCGGGCTCCGGGCACCCTGCTGGCCCGACGATCCGCGCCGGAACGCCCGCGACCGTCGACTGAGGCGGTACGTCCTGCAGTACGACGCTACCCGCCGCGACGCGGCAGCAGTTGCCGACCGAGATGTTGCCCAGCACTTTGGCGCCGGCCCCGATCATCACGTTGTCACCGATCTTCGGATGGCGATCGCCGGTCTCCTTGCCGCTGCCGCCAAGGGTGACGCCGTGCAGCAGCGAGCAGTGGTCGCCGATGACAGCTGTCTCGCCAACAACGATACCGGTCGCGTGATCGAACATCAGGCCGCGGCCGATGCGCGCCGCCGGATGAATGTCGACACCGAAAATCCGCGAACTCTGGCTCTGCAGATAAAGCGCGAAATCGCGGCGCCCGTCGGTCCACAGCGCGTGAGCGAAGCGGTGCGTGACGAGCGCATGGAAGCCCTTGAAGTACAAGAGCGGCTCGATGTAGCGGTGGCACGCCGGATCGCGATCGTAGACCGCGGCGAGATCGGAGCGGAAGCAGCGACCGATCTCGGGGCGCTCGCGCAGGACGTCAGCGAAGATCTGCCCGATCAGCCCGGCGTCGACGTCGGCGTGATTGAGCCGCTGGGCCAGTCGATGGCAGATCGAATCTTCAAGCCGCTCGTGGGCCAGGACGGTTGCATAAATGAAGCCGCCGAGCGCACGCTCAGCCGACATCACGTCTTCCGCCTCGGCACGAACCGACTGCCAGATCGGATCATAGGCCTCGATGTTACCGCTTGGCGCGGACTGCGATGTGATGGCCATGGTCTAGTCTCCTCAAGCCCCTACCGCCAGTGAAGCAGGGACGGTCGCCGCCCTATAGGGCCAGCGCACTACCTTTATATGCAGGTAACTACCGGGAACAGGTTAGTCAATCGTTGGGCCTCACCCGGCAGGCTTTGATCGATCAAAGTTCAGGGAGCGGGCAGGAAATAGCGCGCCTTTTAGTGAAATCCGTCTGTTCCCAGGCATTCGCGCTTTCAACGCGCGTGGGGCGGAGAGGCAGAGCCGCTGTCCGCAGTCGCCGAGGCGCTGCGGACCGTGGCAAGAAGATGCCTACCGCCTGCCGGCGCGGGCTCGCTTGCCCGAAGTTGCCGGATCGTCGGCTTCCGGGAGCACACCGTCGGCGTCGGGCACCTCGGCGAGACCATCCGGATCAGGATCGGTCTGCTCGCTGGGGGCGAGCAGCATCTGGTCAACGATCAAGCCGGCGTTCTGGCGAATCGCGGTTTCGATCTCGGAGGCGATCTTGGGATTTTCCTTAAGGAAGGTCTTGGCGTTCTCGCGACCCTGGCCGATCCGCGTCCCATTGAAGGAAATCCATGCTCCAGCTTTCTCCACGATGCCGGCCTTGACGCCGAGATCGACAAGTTCGCCGGTCTTCGAGATGCCTTCGCCGTACATGATGTCGAACTCGACCTGCTTGAACGGCGGAGCGACCTTGTTCTTGACGATCTTGACGCGGGTCTGGTTGCCGACGGCCTCTTCGCGCTCCTTGATCTGGCCGATGCGGCGGATGTCGAGGCGAACGGAGGAGTAGAATTTCAGCGCATTTCCGCCCGTCGTCGTCTCAGGGTTGCCGAACATGACGCCGATTTTCATGCGGATCTGGTTGATGAAGATCACCATGCAGCGCGATTTCGAGATCGTGCCGGTCAGCTTGCGCAGCGCCTGGCTCATCAGGCGGGCCTGGAGACCGGGCAGGCTATCGCCCATCTCGCCTTCGAGCTCGGCTTTCGGCGTGAGGGCCGCAACGGAGTCGACCACCAACACGTCGACCGCACCGGAGCGGACCAGCGTGTCGACGATCTCGAGTGCCTGCTCGCCGGAGTCGGGCTGCGAAATCAGGAGGTCTTCGACCTTGCAGCCGAGCTTGCGTGCATAGACCGGATCGAGCGCGTGCTCGGCGTCAACGAAGGCGCAGATACCGCCACGGCGCTGCGACTCGGCAATAACCTGCAGTGCGAGCGTCGTCTTGCCCGAACTTTCCGGACCGAAGATCTCGATCACCCGGCCGCGCGGCAGACCGCCGATGCCGAGCGCGATGTCGAGGCCCAGCGAACCGGTCGAGACCGCCTCGACGTCGTGGCTCCGATCATTGGCGCCGAGGCGCATGATCGAGCCTTTACCAAACTTTGTCCATATCGTCCCCCTCGACGACGCGAAGATGCGAAGCAGCCATGATGTGATTTCCCCTTATTCCACGAGTTGCAGATTCGAGCAATCTGACCCTGATGTACCATTTTTGTTCTCATTTGGCAACGTCACATTAAGCGTATGTTAGGGAATAATTTCTCGATGCGTGTTCCGGAAATGTTCAACGGCCCCGTGGAAGTGGTGTTCAGTTTGAAATTCCGTGTTGAGACGCACGCCCGGAAACCGGCACGTGAGTTCGTCGAGCCGTCCCGGTCACTGGTCGGCAGCAGTCGTTCCGATGAAAGCACCCCACTCTGGCGGCAATCTGCAATTGCCAGGCGACCCTTCGAACATTGGCGCGATTTCGGCGTGACTGTAGCCGGCGAGCCCGGTACCGATGGCCGTCACGCGGAACGTCAGGTTTGCATTCTGTGTCGCAAAGACCAGAAAAGCATCAACGTACTCTTTGATTTGATCCAGCGGCAGCGTGCGCAGCTTCCCGTCCTTGGTCGGGATCGCATAGGCGCTGCCAGTGAGCCCGACGCCAACGCCATACTCGGCGCCATAGTGCTTCCGCGCATGGAGAGCGGCGCCCTTGCCGTGACGACCGGCTAGATTGGATCCGAAGACGAAGATTTCGCTCATAGTATCTCCGTGCGTTCGGCCGAGCCTAGCATTGGCGTTCAAAGTTCACCCCCCACGGGCGGGTGGCGCGTCCTGGGGCGGCGGCTCTTGCGGCATCGGTGTCTCCGCCTCGACCTCGGTCCGTCGGCTTCGGCGCCCGCTCTTCGGCGAGCCGGTTGAGCAGGGCCCGCACACCGTCCAGATCGCGCAGACGGATGTCGTGCTGGTTGTAGGGGATCTCGATTCCCGCGGCCTTGAACTCCTTCATGATGGCCACGCGGATGTCCGACTGGACGTTCGCCGCGCGCGACACATCGGCGACGAAGAACCACATGAAGAAATCCAGCGAACTGGCGCCAAAGTTGTCGAAGACGGCGCCGGGCGGCGGCTCGGTCAGCACCTGCGGATGGGCCGTCGCGCAGGCGACCAGGATGTCGATCACCTTCTGCGGATCCGCATCGTAGCTTGCGCCGACCCTGACGCTGCCCCGACCCATCAGGCTGCGGTGCGTCTTGTTGAGCACGCGCCCGGTGATCAACTCCGAATTCGGAACGATGAGGCGCGCGCGGTCGAACGTCTCGATTTCGGTCGAGCGTACGCTGATGCGGCGGACGTGCCCCTCCTGATCGCCGGCGACAATGCGGTCGCCCACTTTCACGGGCCGCTCGACCAACAGAATGAGGCCCGAAACGAAGTTGTTGACGATCGACTGGAGGCCGAAACCGATACCGAGGGAGAGAGCACCGGCAACGATCGCGAGATTGGTGATGTCGAGACCGGCGTAGGAGAGCGCGATCACGGCGGACAGCGCGATGCCGCTGTAGCCGACCGCGGTTTCGATCGAGTTCGCGATACCGGCTTCGACGCGCCGCGGCTGCAGCACACGCTCGCGCATCCAGCGCTGAATGACCCTGGTGACGAACAGCAGCGCCACGAAGAGCATGATGCCGATCAGAATCCGCGCCGGTGAGATCTTGAATTGCCCGACCTCGAAGCCGAAGAACGCGGTTGCGAACCAGTCGCGAATTTCGGCCGCCGAGAAGCCCCACTGGATCAGGACGATCGGAATTACGACGATGAGGAGCAGGATCGTCAGCAGCAACTCGGCCAGCCACGCAAACTCACTGACGCGCCGTTGCTCGAAGCG
>LNEA01000266.1 GCA_001464855.1 Rhizobiales bacterium Ga0077530 | reverse complement strand
GTCGGTTCGCGCGATTTGGCCATGCGGTTTGGCGGTGGGCGGGAAAGCGTGTGGGGCAGCCGCGTGCGCACTGCGGCGGGAGTCGGTGGCGCCGCGCTCGTTCTCGGCCTCGGACTCGTTCTGATGGTCGGATCGTTCTACAACGCCACCGCATTCTAGTCGCGACATCCCGGCCCCACCCCGCTAGAATCGGCAGGCCGGACTGCAGCAGTGCACATGGCGACGGCGCAGCCGCCAAGCAGGGATCCCACGACGCGGAGCGGCAGGCCACATGCCCGGTTGGCAGACGTTTCAAAAGCGACTGGCGACACTGACCGGGACCACGGGGACGGCACGCGCCGCGCTGCCCGCCCGCCTGCAAGACCTCGTCCGAGTGCAGGAGATCCGCAGCGAAAGGCTCATCGGCTGGGTCCAGCTCGCCGTGGTCACAAGTTTTTCGCTGCTCTATGCGATCGCGCCCCGTCCCGAGGACGCGCCTGAGCGCATGCTGCGCGACCCCGTGCTGATCGTCCTGATGCTGTACGGCGCGTTTACCGTCGGGCGCCTCGTGCTCGCCTACAAATGGCGATTGCCGAGCCCGCTGCTCATCCTCTCCATTCTCGCCGACATCGGCTTGCTGCTCGCCCTGATCTGGGCGTTCCACGAGCGGTACGGACAGACGCCGCCGTTCTCGCTGAAGGCCCCGACTTTCGCGTACATGTTCGTCTTCATCGCGCTCCGGACACTTCGCTTCGATCCGCGCTACGTCCTCGTTGCCGGCATTGCCGCGGCGATCGGCTGGCTCGGCCTCGTCGCCGTCATACTGCACACGACCGGGACGGAGGTCCTGACACGCAGTTTTGTCGCCTATCTCAATTCGAACCGCGTGCTGCTCGGCGCGGAGTACGACAAGGTGTTCGCGCTGCTGCTGGTTACGGCCGTCCTCGCCTTCGCGGTCAGCCGCGGCCGCGAGCTGGTCATCACGGCGCTCCGCGACGAAGCGGCGCTGCGCGACCTGAGCCGCTTCTTCGGCCACGGCATTTCGGACACTGTGGTTCTAGCCGGCGAAGAACTGGTCGCCGGCGCCGCCCAGGAGCGCGACGCGGCGATCCTGATGCTCGACATTCGTGGCTTCACCGGCATGGCGTCGCGCGTCTCACCCCGCAACGTCGTGGAGTTGCTGACTGGGCTGCACGCCCGCATCATCCCGATCGTGCGCCGGCATGGCGGCGCCGTCGACAAGTTCCTCGGCGACGGGATCATGATCACCTTCGGCGCGGTGACGCCGTCCAAGACAGCGGCAGCCGATGCGCTGAGAGCCCTCGACGAGATCATGACGATGGCCGTCACGTGGGAAGCCGAGGCGCCGAACCACGGATTGCCGCGCCCCCTCGAGGTCAACGGTGCGGTCGTCGCCGGCCAGGTCGTCTTTGCCGTCCTCGGCGCCAGCGACCGGCTCGAGTACACGGTCATCGGCACGCCAGTGAACCTCGCCGCCAAACTCGAAAAACACAACAAGGTCGAAGGCACGCGGGCTCTGACGACCTTTGGCACCTATCGGCGCGCCGTCCATCAGGGCTACACCCGCGCGCCGCCGGGCGAACAGCGCCCGGCGCGTTCGGTGGCAGACCAAGCGGCAATCGACCTCGTCGTCATGGCCGGCGGCACGTCGCGGTTTCGGGAACCGACCAGCGCCTCGACCAGCGGGTACACCGAGTAGCAACACATCGTATTGCGGCTGGCAGGCGCGCCTGCGCGTGCTAAAGGTGTCGCCGCACCATCAACACTTCAGTGAGGAAACGCGTCACCATGGCCCTAGTACGACACGAGTCCGCCGGCATTCTTTCGAAGGCCGTCGAGGCAAATGGGTTCGTCTTCACCGCCGGCATCACCGCGAACGACCGCAACAAGGACGTGGGCGGCCAGACGAAGGAAATCCTGGCCGAGATCGACCGCATTCTCGCGCTCGCCGGCTCCGACAAATCAAAGGTCGTTTCCGCGACGATCTGGGTCACGGATATCCGCAACCGCGACGCGATGAACGTGCATTGGAACGAGTGGACGGGCGGTAAGAACCTGCCGGGCCGCGCGTGCATCGAGGCGCGCCTTGCCGATCCCAAGCTGCTCGTCGAGATCGCCGTCATCGCGACGAAGTAGACGATGATCACCCGCCGCGAACTTGAACCCCTCCTCGCGAATGTCGTCGAGGCGGAGGACCACATTTTCACGGCCGGCTGCATCGCCGACGACGAGTCTCTCGACGTCGGCGGTCAGACGCGCCAGGCCCTCGGCGACCTCGATCGCTGGCTTACCATGTGCGGCAGCGATCGGTCACATATCCTCCAGGTCGTGATCTGGCTTTCGGACATCCGTTTCCGGGACGAGATGAACGTCGCTTGGCTCGAGTGGGTCGATCGGGCCAATCTGCCCGCGCGCGCCTGCATTGAGGCACGCATGGCGACGCCCGGCTGCCTCGTCGAAATCATGGCGATCGCCGTGAAGCCCGCAGCCCTCGGGAAAGAAAAGGCGCGCCCATGAGCAACGCACGTCCCGAACCCGGCCTGCGCAGCCAGTACGTCGAGTTCATGCCGATCCAGACGCGCTGGATGGACAACGACGTCTACGGCCACGTGAACAACGTGGTCTACTACTCCTACTTCGACACCGTCGTGAACTTGTACCTGATCAACCCAGGCGGCCTCGACTTCCACAATGCTCCGATTGTCGGGATCATGGCCGAGACGATGTGCCGCTACTACCGATCGATCGCTTATCCGGAAGCGATCGATGCCGGGCTTCGTGTCGGCAAGCTGGGAAAATCATCGGTGCGTTACGAGGTCGGACTGTTCGGCGTGGACGAGCAGCAGGCCCGCGCCGAAGGCCATCTCGTCCATGTTTTTGTCGATCGCGCATCGAATACGCCAGTGCCGATCCCGGCCGGCATCCGCACGGCGCTGGAACGGCTCGTGGTCGCCTGATCAGGTTGCGGACTGGAGCCAAGACCGTGCTGGATAGCGCCTACGGTCAGCCGAATGGCGACTACTGTAACTTTCGCGTCCTAGTCGAGTTAGCCCCAAATCAGTCATGTTCACATCCTGTGGATCATCCTGTCGGCGCCGGCACACGTCACGCCCGCAGGTGGGGCTGGGGAACTGACTATGATCATACGCATGGCAATTGCTGGCGGGGCACTGCTCGCGGCCTTGGGGGCGACGTCGCCCGCGCAGGCGCAAGAAACCGGATTGGCTGCCATCCATTCGTGGGTGTCGGTTGGCCGCAAAACCTGCATGGAAAGCCACTATCACGACGGCAACGGCACCGGAAAAACGCAGAAGGACGCCGAGAAGGCAGCGATCCGGAGTTGGGAGTCGTTTACCATTTGGGAGTATGGATCTCCGTGGGGTCGATACGCGGCGTCCGAAAGCAAGAAGACGACGTGCGACAAGACGACCGCGGGGGATTTCAGTTGCCACGTCGCCAGCCGGCCCTGCGTCATCAAGGCGGCCCGAGTCACCAAGGGACGCAAGCGCCCTTGATGCCCTAGTTGCGGTTGCATTTGGTGTTACTTGTAGCGCGCCCCCGAGGCGCTGTTGACCATCTTGGCTCACGGCGCCTTGCGTTGCCGTGTGATTTGCGGTTCCGGTTGCTCACCCTTGACCGATCGCACGAGCTGCGATGGGAAACCGCTTGATCCAGATCCGCCCCATCCTGTTCGCACTCGGCCTCATGGTCTGCCTCATGGCGTTGGCCATGACGTTGCCGGCGGCGTTGGACTTGGCGGACGGCAGTCCGACCTGGCGTGCCTTCGCGGTGTCGTCGCTGTTCTCGCTATTCGTCGGCGTCCTCATGATGATGTTCGCCTACGAGCAGCGCACGAGCCGCGTCGGCATACGGGAAGGTTTCTTGCTGACGGCATCCTGCTGGGCTCTGCTCTCGGCGTTCGCAGCACTCCCCTTCCTCGGCATCGGGCTCCCGTATACCGACGCCTACTTCGAGACCATGTCGGGACTGACAACGACCGGCTCGACCGTCATCACCAAGCTCGACGGTCAACCGCGTGGGATCCTGCTGTGGCGTGCGCTGCTGCAAGGCATCGGCGGCCTCGGTATCATCGTCGTCGCGATCCTGATCCTACCGTTCCTGCGCATCGGTGGAATGCAGCTCTTCCAGACCGAGAGTTCCGATCGATCGGAGAAAGTAGTGCCGCGCGCGTTTGAACTCGTCGCGGCGATTTCGGGAGTCTTTGGTTTCCTGACGCTCGCCTGCACCATCGTTTACATGCTGCTCGGCATGACCCCCTTCGATGCGATCTGCCATGCGCTCGCAACCATATCGACCGGGGGGTTCTCGACGCACGATGATAGCTTCGGCTTTTTTGCCTCGCCGGCCCTCGATTGGACTGCTGCCTTCTTCATGATGTCGGGCGCGCTGCCGTTCGTCGTCTACATCAAGTTTCTTCGCGGCGACCGCTCGGCCTTATGGCGCGATACGCAGGTCCGCGGCTTCATCATGTTCATTCTCGTCGTGTGCCTGATCATGGCGACGTGGCTGTCGCTGGTCAGGGGCAGCACTTTCGGCGAGTCATTGCGTGATGCCACGTTCAACGTCGTCTCCGTCGTCACGACGACCGGTTTCGCCAACGAAGATTACGGCCAGTGGGGCCCCTTCGCCGTCGGGATCTTCTTCCTGCTGATGTTCGTTGGCGGCTGTTCGGGATCGACGACGGGCGGCATCAAGATCTACCGCCTCCAGGTTGCGTCGCTGCTCACCCGCAGCCACCTCCTGCATTTGATCAGCCCCAGCCGCATCGTCACACTGATGTACAACGGGCGCCGGCTGCCGGACGACGTGCCGTTCTCGGTCGTCGCCTTCCTCGCGATTTACATGGCCACCATCGGGATCTTCACGGTCATCCTTGCGGCGATGGGCCTCGATCTGGTCACCGCATTGTCGAGCGCAACTACCGCGATGTCGAACGTCGGCCCAGGCCTCGGAGAAATCGTCGGGCCAGCCGGCAACTTCGCGGGGCTGCCGCCCGGGGCTAAGTGGGTGCTGTCGTTCGCCATGCTGCTAGGCCGGCTCGAACTTTTCACCGTACTCGTGTTGTTCCGGCCGGAGTTCTGGCGGAGCTGAGCGAGCCGCTCACTTCCACTCGATCTTGATGATCTCGTACGAGCGCGAACCCTTGGGCGTCGTTACCTCGGCGGTGTCGCCTTTGCCCTTGCCGATGAGCGCGCGCGCAATCGGAGAGGAAATCGATACCTTCCCCTCGCGGACGTCCGCCTCCATTTCGCCGACGATCTTGTACTTGGCCTTCTCGTCGGTGTCCTCGTCGACAACAGTGACCGTCGCGCCAAACTTAACCGTGTCGCCCGACATCTTCGAGATATCGATGACCTCGGCGCGCGACAGCTTGTCCTCCATGTCGGCCACGCGGGACTCATTCAGCCCTTGGGCTTCCTTGGCAGCGTGATACTCGGCATTCTCGCTGAGGTCGCCGTGCGCACGCGCCTCTGCGATCGCCTGGATAATCCGTGGGCGTTCCACAGCTTTAAGGCGGTGAAGCTCCGTCTCGAGCTTCTGGAAGCCCTCGATTGTCATCGGAACCTTTTCCGTCGCCATATCCAAGTCTCCCAACCGGCTCGGCACGCAGCCGATACCGTCGAATCATCCATAACAGTCAACGGGAATACGCCAGCTTCCCCTGTCCTGCGGCCCTTTGCAAGGCCTCAGGTCGGTTGGCTTATATAGGCCTGAAGTGGCGCCACTTTAAGATGACCGCCCCGCAGCGCTTTGATGGCTTTGGTCACTGCGATCGCCCCTGCCAGAGTCGTACAATAGGGAATTCGGTTGAGCAAGGCTGTGCGCCGGATGTCCTTGGAGTCGGCCAGGGCCTTGGCGCCGTCGGTTGTATTGAAAACGAGCTGCACACCACCGTTCTTAATCGTGTCGACGATGTGCGGGCGACCTTCCAAAACCTTGTTCACATGCTCGCAGGGAATGCCGTGCTGCTCGAAAGCCCATTTCGATCATTTCACGCATGGCGCCGAGGATCCCGTCTTTGTCCGCCTCGCGAAGTGAGACGAAGACGGTTCCGCCCTCGGGCAGAGTTGCGCCCGCCCCAATCTGGCTCTTGGCGAAAGCTCGGCCGAAGTCGATGTCGATC
Source organism: Rhizobiales bacterium Ga0077530 (assembly GCA_001464855.1). Classification (GTDB taxonomy): domain Bacteria; phylum Pseudomonadota; class Alphaproteobacteria; order Rhizobiales; family Hyphomicrobiaceae. The sequence goes on along the minus strand of LNEA01000266.1, from coordinate 461 downwards.
CCCATCACCTCGCCGGTCGACCGCATCTCGGGCCCGAGAACGGGATCGACGCCGGGGAATCGGGCAAACGGGAACACTGCCTCTTTGACCGCCACATGGTTCAGTTTCGGCGTGCGCAGACCGAAGCTCTTGAGCGTCGCGCCACCCATGATCCGCGCCGCGATTCCGGCGACCGGGATACCAACCGCCTTAGCGACGAACGGCACAGTGCGGCTCGCCCGGGGGTTCACCTCGATGACGTAAATCTGCTTGTCCTTGATCGCGTATTGAACGTTCATCAATCCGACCACTTTGAGGGCCAAGGCGAGGTCGCGCGTTTGCTTCTCCAAGCGAACGACGATGGAACTGTCGAGCGAATGGACCGGCAGCGAACACGCGGAGTCGCCGGAGTGAACGCCAGCCTCCTCGATATGTTCCATGATGCCCGCGACAAACGTGTCGGTGCCGTCGCTGAGGCAATC
>LNEA01000265.1 GCA_001464855.1 Rhizobiales bacterium Ga0077530 | reverse complement strand
ACGCCCGCCGCCTTGGCATTCAGCGTGTCGAAGATCGTTTCGATGATCAGGATGTCGGAGCCGCCGTCGATCAGCCCGCGCGTCTGCTCCTTGTAGGCCTCCCTCAATTCGTCGAACGACGTATTGCGAAAGCCCGGATCATTGACGTTCGGTGAAATAGAAGCGGTCCGATTGGTCGGGCCGATCGCGCCGGCAACCCAGCGCGGCCGATCCGGCGTGCGCGCCGACCAACGGTCGACGGCGGCGCGGGCCAACTGTGCCGCGACGAGGTTGATCTCGTAAGCAAGCGGCTCCATGTGGTAGTCGGCGAGCGAGATCCGCTGGGCGTTGAAGGTATTGGTCTCGACGATGTCGGCGCCCGCCGCGAGATACTGATCGTGGATCTCTTCGATGATCTTCGGCTGAGTCAGTACGAGCAGGTCGTTGTTGCCTTTCACATCCTTCGAGTGATCGGCGAAGCGCTCAGCGCGATAGCCCTCTTCCTCCAACTTGTGCTGCTGGATCATCGTGCCCATCGCGCCGTCGATGATCAGGATGCGCTCGCGCGCCGCGTCGGGCTTCGCCTGCACCCTCAATTGCATCGTTCATGCCGCACCTTTCGCGAGCTTCGGGGCGGCAGCGCCGCTTTCCGGCCGCAGCCCGAGCAGATGGCAGATCGCGTAGACGAGATCGGCGCGGTTGAGCGTGTAAAAGTGGAAATGGCGGATGCCTTCATCGACAAGGTCGAGCACCTGCTCGGCGGCAACCGCGGCAGCGACGAGATGCGTCGTGGCGGGATCCTCGTCGAGCCCTTCGAAGCGCCGCGCCAGCCATGCCGGGACACTCGCACCGGTTCGTCCGGCGAAACCCGAGACCTGCTTGAAATTGTGAATCGGCACGATACCCGGCACGATCGGTGCCCAGATGCCATGGCTGCGCGCGTTCTCGAGAAAGCGCAGGAAATGCGCGTTGTCGAAGAAGAATTGCGTGATCACGCGATCCGCGCCGGCATCGATCTTGGATTTCAGGTTGTCGAGGTCGGCCGCGACGGACGGGCTCTCCGGGTGTTTCTCCGGGTAGCCGCCAACCGACACATCGAAGTTCCCGATAGCCTTAATGCCGCGGATGAGATCGGCCGTGCTCTGGTAACCACCGGGATGCGGCTGATAGCTCGCGCCCACGCCCGCAGCCGGATCGCCGCGCAGCGCCACGATGCGGCGGACACCGGCGTTCCAGTAATCGCGCACGACCTCGTCGACTTCCGCGCGCGTCGCCCCGACACAGGTCAAATGCGCGGCCGGCGCGAGCTGCGTATCGTTCACGAGACGGGCAACCGTCGCGTGCGTCCGCTCACGCGTCGAGCCACCGGCGCCATAGGTCACCGAAACAAACTCAGGCGCCAGCGGTTCGAGGCGACGGATCGCCGCCCACAGAGACTCCTCCATCCGCTCGGTCTTCGGCGGAAAAAACTCGAACGACACTGAAATATCGCCATCGCCAACGAGTCGGCTGCGACGTTCATGCAACTGCTGGACTGACTTCATGACCCAACAACCTCTGCTTTGAATTCCTTGGATACCCGCCGGTTTCGCGCCGTGACACCTGGGCGTTCCGCGGTCCACAGCATGACGGTGAGCTTCGTCTCGGGCTCGCTCGCGGATTGCGGGACCTCATCCACCGAGAGGACGCGCAGGCCGCACTCCGTCATCCACTGCGCAACCTGCGCGGCGGCAAAACCGAGGCGCTCGTGTGCATGCGCCTCGCGTAGAAACTCGAGGTCATGGGGAGCAAAATCGACGATCAGCATTCGGCCGCCCGGCTCGAGTATGCGCGCGGCTTCGCGTACCGCCTGGGCGGGGTCGCTGAGGAAGTGCAGGACCTGATGGACGATCACGGCATCGGCGCTACCGTCCTCGAGGCCGAGGTCATAAAGATCGCCGTGGCGCACGCGGGCGTGCCCAACGCCAGCAGCCTCGAGCTTGGCGCGAGCGTAGGCGAGCATCGTGTGGTTGATGTCGATGCCCGTGCCCCGCTCGAAGCGGTCGGCGAAAAGCTGGAGCACGCGGCCGGTTCCGGTACCGGCGTCGACGAGGTTGCGGAACGGGCCGGGGCCAAGCGCTTTCCGCATTGCCGCCTCGACCGCACCTTCGGTGACGTGCAGCGAGCGGATCTCGTCCCAGTGCCCCGCATGATCCTCGAAATAACTCTGCGCGGCGGCTTCGTGCTCGCGCTTTACAGCCTCGGCGCGATTGAGGTCGCGCTGTAGCTGCGTGTCGGCGATGTCGACGGCGTCGAGGACCCGGCGCGCGAGCGCCCCGGACGGACCCGCCACAACGAGCTGGAAATAGGCCCAGCTCCCTTCGCGCGTGCGCTCGATCAGACCGGCTTCGGAGAGCAGCTTCAGGTGGCGGCTGATGCGCGGCTGGCTCTGCCCCAGGATGCGCGTCAGATCCTTCACATTCAGTTCGCTCGACGCGAGCAGCATGAGGATGCGCAGCCGCGTCGGCTCCGCGGCGGCCTTCAGGATCGTGACGACGTTCTGCGACGACAGCGACATGGGTCTCTCAGCTTGGGTCATTCCACCACTAAGCGTACCCAGCAACATATAAACATATCTTTATGTGTCAAGCATGATCACCAAGGGCGGGGAAAATGTGGCGCGCAGACCGGCTCTTCCGAGACGGGCATTGACGGCGGGGGCAGCCAAATGCGCAGGTGACGTCGGTCGATCGGGCATATTGAGGCCCCTCGCTGTCCCGGTGGCGCACTGCGGACCACCCTCCCCACCGAAGGACCCCCTCGTCTTGCGGATCCTGCATTTATTGGGCTGGTCGACGGGAGCCCTGTTCTTTTTCTACGCCTGGGTGCTCCGGGTCGCGCCAAGCGTCATGATCGACGAGATGATGCGTGATCTGTCGGTCGGCGGAGCCGTCATCGGCAATCTCTCGGCGGTCTATTTCTTCGGCTACGCCGGGATGCAGGTGCCGGTCGGGCTGCTGATCGACCGGTTCGGCCCGCGGCGGTTGATGACGGCGGCGGCACTGATCTGCGCCGGCGGCTGTGTGATCTTCGCGGTCAGCAGCGGCATCACCGGGGTCGCGACCGGGCGGTTCCTGATTGGCGCCTCGGCAGCGTTCAGCCTGGTCGGCGCAATGTCGATCGCGGGGCTGTGGTTCCCGGCTCGGCGCTTTGCCCTGCTGTCCGGGCTCGCGATGATGCTCGGCATGGCCGGCGGTGTCGTCGGGCAGGCCCCCCTCCGGGCGGTCGTTGCGGCGCTCGACTGGCGCGGCGCCGTACTCGCCCTGGCTGGTGGCGGGGTGCTGTTGGCGATTGCGGCTTGGTCCACCGTCCGTGACCGTCCGAAGGAACGCGGCTCGTCCGGCCGAATGCTCGCGGGACTCGGGCGCGTCGTCGGCAATCGTCAGATCTGGCTTATTGCGATTGCAGGGCTTGGCACGACCGGACCGCTGCTCGGATTCGCCGGACTGTGGGGTGTGCCCTACTTCGTTGCCACGCTCGGCATCGACCGGACGGCCGCGGCCTCGATCACCTCGATGATGTTCGTCGGATGGGGGGTCGGCGCGCCTCTGATCGGATGGGTCTCCGACCGTATCGGCCGACGGCGCATTCCCTACATTTTCGGGCTCGTCGTCTGCACAACCGCGATGTCGGCTCTGCTCGCCTTTCCCAACTTGCCCATCTGGGCGTTGATGGCACTCTGTTTCGCCTGCGGCTTCGGCGGCTCGTCGCAAATCGCCGGTTTCGCCGCTGCGCGCGAACACAGTCCCGTGGCCTACAGCGGCACCGCGCTCGGCCTCGTCAATGGTGTCGTGACCGGCGCCGGAGCCCTGTTCCAGCCGTTACTCGGCTGGCTGCTCGATCTGAATTGGCAAGGGCGCCTCATCGACGGCGCGCGGGTTTACGACCTGGCGGCCTACAGGATTGCATTCATTGCGATCATCGTTGGCTGCGTCGTCGGTCTTTTGTGTACGCTGGCCCTGCGCGAGACCTACTGCAAACCGCTCGCGGAAGACTAAAGCATCAGCGGCTCGCCGCGCAGCAGGCGCGGCACCTCACCGGACAGCCCTGACGCCTCGCCGACCAGCATGCGCTTCAGCCCGGGCATCCGATCGACAACACCGAGGCCCGCATCGCGCACGGAGCGCAGCAGCGCATTGTCCTGCGAGAAAAGCGTATTAAGCGCGCTGAATGCCGCGGCCGACGCCGCACCATCGAAACGTCGCCATCGAGCATAGCGCTCGAGCGCCGTCGCATCGCCGACATCGAGGCCGACGCGCACCGCATCGACAACGCATTCACTCAGTGCCGCGACATCGCGCAAACCGAGGTTGAGCCCCTGCCCGGCGATCGGATGGACGCCGCGCACAGCATCGCCCACAAGCGCAAAGCGTGATGTCACTAGCTCTCTTGCGAGATGCATCGCGAGCGGCCATCCGGCGCGTGGTCCGGCCAGCTCCAGGGCGCCGAGCCGATACCCGAACCGTTGTTCGAGCGCGCTTCGCCCTCCTCCTCGGTCCACGTCACACACGAGCGATTGTCGGTGAGCGGGAGGATTGCGAACGGCCCGCCCGGCAGGAAATGCTGGATCGCGCGGCCACCGTGCGGGCGCTCATGGCGCACGGTCGTCACGATACCGGTCTGCGCATATCGCCAATTGACGGTCTTGATGCCGGAGGCGTCCCGCAACGGCGATTGGCGGCCGTCACAGGCGACCACCAAACCGGCGCGCACGCGCCCACCGCCAGCGAGCGTCACGGTGCTGCCGGCGGTATCGCTGGCGAGGCCGATCGCGGCACCGCTGATGCGCGCAATCCCGCCCGCGTCCACCACTGCAGCCGCGACCGCCCGATGGAGCGCCGACGCCGGCACGATCCACATGCCGGGCTCGCCTTCGGCGACCTCGGTACCGTAGCTCAATAGGATCGGTCGGATGGCATCGGTGAGCGCCGAATCCGTAATGTCGATACCGCTCACCGGTTGCGCTTCGGCCGCCAATGCCGGCCACACCGCGATGGCATCCAGTAACCGCTTCGATCCGGCCGACAGCGCATAGCTGCGCGGGTCGGCGCGCGTACCCGGCGCGTCGGGGTCGATCACGGCAATCCGCACACCATCACCCAGCGCCCCGGCGAGTGTCCGCGCCAGGATGAGGCCGGTCAGACCGCCGCTCCGAGCCTATGATGTACAGCGTGCGTCACGTCCTGCCTTGCCTCCGATCCGAGGATGCCGCCCCATGGCCGCCAAGAAATCCGCCACCACCAAAAAGCCCCCCAAGACGAGCGCCGTCGATGATCTGGTTGCCATACTGGACCTCGAACGGCTCGAGCAAAACCTGTTTCGCGGTCGCGGCCCCAAGGCGGGGTGGCAGCGCGTCTACGGCGGCCAGGTTCTCGGGCAAGCGCTGGTCGCGGCGGTTCGCACTGTACCCGAGGAGAGGGTTGCCCATTCCGCCCACGCGTATTTCTTGCTGCCGGGCGATCCAGCCGAGCCCATTATCTACGACGTAGAGCGGATCCGTGACGGCGGCAGCTTTACGACGCGGCGGGTCAAAGGAATTCAGCACGGCCGCGCCATGTTCGTCATGAGCGTGTCGTTCCACAAGATCGAGGAAGGTTACGACCATCACGCGCCGATGCCCAAGGCGCCACCGCCCGAGGACCTACCGAACGAGAAAGAGCTGACTGATCGGATGCTCGACAAGCTCCCCGAGAACATGCGGCGCTACTGGGAGCGCGATCGCCCGATCGAAATCCGGCCCGTCGATGTCTCGCGTTATTTCGCCCGCGACGAACGCGAGCCCTCTCAGTTGATCTGGATGCGCGCCACGCGGCCGCTGCCCGATTCCCTGCCGCTCCACCAGTGCGTCCTCGCCTATGCCTCGGATTTCACCCTGCTCGATACTGCGCTTATCGCCCACGGTAAGCTGATGTTCGATACCGACCTCCAACTTGCCAGCCTCGATCACGCCATGTGGTTCCACCGCCCGTTCCGTGCCGACGACTGGTTGCTCTACGCTCAGGACAGCCCATCCGCGTTCGGTTCGCGCGGCTTCTGCCGCGGCAGCGTGTTTACACGCGATGGACTTCTCGTCGCATCGACGACTCAGGAGGGATTAATGCGCAGGCAGTCGACCCAATACGTGGTCACCTAGCGTGCAAAACGCCGTTTTTGCCTATTTTTTAATCAGGTTAGGTGCCTGGACCGGAGCCCGCGACCTAGTGGGTTGAACAAAAAATTAATGTTCCTCAACACTTTACTCTCAGATCCCCGACTTGGCACGGCCCTTGAGTCTTAACCAACGCCTGAACTGCGCAGGCGTTGAACGCACGCGTCCGTCGAAACGACGCCCGCGAGCCAAGATGTGGGGTTTGCAGAGCCATGAAGCTCATCACTGCAATTATCAAACCGTTCAAGCTCGAGGAAGTGCGCGCTGCACTGACGGACCTCGGGCTGCAGGGCATGACTGTCTCTGAGGTCAAGGGGTATGGCCGCCAGAAGGGGCATACGGAAATCTACCGTGGCGCCGAATACGCTGTGAACTTCCTGCCGAAGATCAAAGTCGAGGTCGCTGTCACCAGCGCGGAAGTCGACAAAGCGGTCGCCGCAATCGCGAACGCTGCGAAGACCGGCCAAATTGGTGACGGGAAAGTCTTCGTCTCGCCGATCGAACATACGCTTCGCATTCGCACGGGCGAAACGGACGATAACGCGCTGTAGGGAACCGGACATCGTGCCTGCCACCTGCCGGCCTGCCATGGCGGACGGGGGGAGGAATTCGGCCGGCACGCTGTCGCTAATCAACACTCAACCCTCTAACTGGACTGGTGGCAGGAATAAAACCCATGAAGACATGCATTCGTAGGATTACCGGCGTAGCGGCGACGACGGCCGCTTGGGCCATGGTCAGCATGGCCACGGCGCTGCCCGCGCTGGCGCAGGCGGCGGCGCCCGCCGCTCCCACAAAAATCGACTCAGGCGACACGGCGTGGATGCTCACGTCGACGGTCATCGTTCTGATGATGACCATCCCGGGCCTCGCGCTCTTCTACGGCGGCATGGTCCGCAAGAAGAACGTGCTCGCCACTGTCATGCAGTCGTTTGCGGCTGCCTGTCTTCTGTCGATTGTCTGGATGGTCGTCGGCTACTCGATTGCCTTTGGTGACGGCGGCGCGCTGAACGCCTACTGGGGCGGCTTCGGCAAAATGTTCTTCTCGGGTATGACCAAGGAAGGGCTGTTTGCGCCGCTCGCGATCAACGAGTCGCTCTTTGCCACCTTCCAAATGACCTTCGCCATCATCACGCCGGCACTCATCGCCGGCGCGGTCGCCGACCGCATGAAGTTCTCCAGCTTCCTGGTCTTCATCACACTCTGGCTGGTCATCGTCTACGCGCCGATCTGCCATTGGGTATGGGGCGGCGGCTTCCTCGGTTCCGACGGCGTCATGGACTTCGCCGGTGGTACCGTCGTGCACATCAACTCGGGCATCGCCGGACTCGTCGCGGCGCTGTTCCTTGGTCGCCGCAAGGGTTACGGCACCGACAATATGGCACCGCATAACCTCGTGCTGACGGTCATCGGCGCCTCGTTCCTGTGGGTCGGCTGGTTCGGCTTCAACGGCGGCTCTGCCGGCGGAGCGAACGAAGCGGCCGCCATGGCGGTTCTCGTCACGCAGATCTGTGCGGCCGCCGCGGCGCTCGCCTGGATGTTCTCGGAGTGGATGGTTCACGGCAAGCCGAGCGTTCTCGGTATTGCTTCGGGCGCCATTGCGGGCCTCGTTGTGATCACGCCGGCTGCCGGCTTCGTCGATCCCAAGGGCGCGCTGCTCATGGGCATCGCCGGCGGCATCGTCTGCTTCATCACGGCAACGGGACTGAAGCGGATGCTCGGCTATGACGACAGCCTCGACGTCTTCGGCATCCACGGCGTGGGCGGCATTCTCGGCGCCGTCCTCACGGGCGTCTTCGCAGTCGCGGCCATCGGCGGTGAAGGCAAGAACGGCCTGCTCGCCGGCAACCCGGCGCAGGTGGGCATCCAGCTTTGGGGCATTGCCGCGACCGTCGTCTGGTGCGCCGTCGCGACGTTCGTGATCCTTCTGGTCATTCGGATCGTCATGGGCGTGCGCGTCGACGAGCAGACCGAAGTCGAAGGTCTCGACGTCCGCATGCATGGCGAAGTCGTCCCCTGATCGGTGGCGGGCTCGAACCGGGCCCGCTCCCCGTCCCTGCAATTAAAAAATTGGGATCGCTCGGCATATGTCGGGCGATCCCAATCGCAACTGAGACACCCGGCGAAGCTTCTGCCGGCTAGCGAACGGCACCGCACCACGCGGAGCCGGGACCGCGGGGCACACGGTCGATTGCTCCCCCAGTGTCGACGGTCACCCCGCGGCCTCTCGGTCAATCGATCGATATGCGCGTGCGCGGCCCCATGCGAGACAACAGCAGCATCAGATCACGACGGGCGAGCGCGATGCAGCCCTCGGTCGGCGTAAAGTTTTGCCGCGCGAGATGGATGAAGATTGCGCTGCCAGCCCCTCGCACCCGTGGCCGCGTATTGTGATCGAGAACGATGATGACGTCATAGACGCCATCGGAGCGCCAAAGTCGTTCCGCGCTTGCCGGATAAGGATGACGGACGTGGCGATTGTAGTTGCGGTCGGCCACGGCGTCGCACCACCCGTCGTCCGGCCGAAGCGGACGGGTCGACAACCCCGTTCGTGGCCGCGGCGATCGATCGGCGCGGTAGAGGACCTGCCGCGCCAGCCAGGTACCACTGGGAGTGGCGCCATCGCCCTCCCGTTTCCTCCAGGACCGGCCACCGCGCCCGAGAGCACAGGGCATCAGCACCGACCCCGCCCTGATCCAACCCCGTGTCGCTGTCCGCGAGAGGGCCAAGACATGCAGACCACTTTGGTAACCAAACCCTGTTCCCGTGGAATCTCCCGCATACGGACGCGTGATCGCCATCTTTGCCTCGATACCTGTCTCAAAGCTGTAAGCAGTGATATGCTGCGCCCGCGAAATTGGCCAATGGGGAGCCTCGCCTCATGAGTACGGCACGTACGATCCTGCTCGTCGACGATGATGATGAGCTTCGTGCTTCTCTGAAGGATCAGCTCGCCCTTCATGACGAATTCGACATCCTGACCGCCGGCACGGCGTCGCAGGGCATCGAGATCGCCAAGGAGGAGCGTCTGGACCTTGTTCTGCTCGACGTCGGTCTTCCGGACATGGATGGCCGCGAAGCCTGTAAGATCATGCGCAAGGCTGGGTTCAAGAGCCCCATCGTCATGCTGACCGGTAACGCGGCCGATTCCGACGTCATTCTGGGACTCGACGCTGGCGCCAACGATTACGTGACGAAGCCGTTCAAGTTTGCCGTGCTGCTTGCGCGGGTGCGCGCCCAGCTCCGCCAGCACGAGCAGAGCGAAGATGCGGTGTTCACGATCGGGCATTACACCTTCAAGCCGGCGTCCAAGATTCTTGTCGACGAAGGGGGCAAGAAGATCCGCCTCACGGAGAAGGAAACGTCGATTCTGAAATACCTCTACCGGGCCGGCGAGAAGGTCATCACCCGGGATGTTCTGCTGCATGAGGTGTGGGGCTACAACGCCGGCGTGACGACCCATACGCTGGAAACCCATATTTACCGGTTGCGCCAGAAGATCGAGAAAGACCCTTCGAGCGCTGAACTCCTCATCACCGAGATGGGTGGCTACAAGCTGGTCCCATGAATGGCCCCGGCGGCCGGTAGCCGCAGGAGCGGTTTGCCCTGGTTTGCTCTGGCCATTCGGGGGGAAAGGCGATATAAGCCGGCCCATTCGCGGGGCCAGCGGGATACCAATCCCGGTGGGCCCATGCGTCGAAGTCCCACCCCGAGCGCCGGCGGCACGATAGCTTGGCTGCGCTGTTTGAAGGCGGCAACGCGCGGCACAACCCGCAGCGCGGCCCGCACAGGAGAGTAAATTCGATGGCCGTTCCTAGGAAGAAAGTGTCGCGGATGAAGCGTGGCACCCGTCGCTCCGCCGATGCGATTTCGGCGCCGAGCCTCGTCGAAGACAAGAAGACGGGCAACGTGCGTCGCCCCCATCATATCGACCTCAAGGCCGGTACGTACCGCGATCGCCAGATTCTGCCGGCGAAGAGCGACGTCTAGAGCCGTCTAGCGGGCGCGCGAGAGCGAATGCCCGCGTACGCTCGACGAAAGTCGCGGCAATACCTACGAGCACGGCCGATTTTCCGACATCGCAACACGCGTCTGTCGATCGGCCACATCCCGCCACAATCGCCCACTAGCGCCATGTGATTGTCGCAGCCGCGGCACAACGAGGGAGATCGCGATGTCGCTCAGGGTCCTGCCGCTGCTGATCATTCCATTTATTCTCTACAACGTCGTCGTGTTGTTCAGCGGTGGCACGGCGGTGGATGGCACTCCTCTCGCCGCCAGCGCCGCGGCAGACGGCGTGCTGCGCAAAGTACTGTTCACGCTTCCGATGGTCGGCGGTGCCAAGTGGCACTTCTCGATGGGCGACCTGCTCATCCTCGTGACGATGTTCGTGCTGTTCTTCGAACTCATCAAATCGACCTACACGTCGTCCTCCTCGCTACTCGATCACGGCCTGTCGATGCTGGTGTTCATCGCCTGCCTCGTCGAGTTTCTCCTGGTCCATCAGGCAGCGACGTCGGTGTTCTTCTTCATCATGATCGCAACGCTAATCGACGTCGTCGCTGGGTTCATGATCGGTATCCGAACCGCCCGGCGCGACCTCAATATCGGCGGCCACGGCGGCGATTGACGCCCTGGCTACGAGCTCACCGGGCTGCTCAGCGACGACGCGGGCAGCCCGCATCTTTTTAAATCAGCGTTCAATTGATGTGCCTTGCTCCGGCGGGGGCACGGCTTGATCGCTTGTTAACCTGTTCCAGCTACCGTTTGTCGCGTGCGTGCGGAGGTTGCCTGCGCGGCTCTCGAATGACGGAACCCGGACCTTGCCCTTCGCCCGAAACATTCCCGAAGCGAACACGGTCGCCTTGCACAATCTTGCGGGCACTGAGCAATCCAGTGGTTCGTACATCCGGCTCGACGCTCATGACCGCGCCGCGCCCTCGTCGCCTATAGGCTTGAACGTCGACGTCGTCGGCACCCTGTCGGCGGTCCAGGAGACCATCTACTGCTGGGATATCGCCAGCGACCGGATCGAGTGGGCGACGAACGCACAGAAAGTCCTCGGTATCCGGTCGATCGAATCCATCGGCACGGGATCCGCTTTCCAATTCCTCATGGCGCCGGAGCATATCCAGCGCCGCATCGATGCGCTGTCGGGTCTCACGACGATGCGCGCCGGCGATACGGCAGAGTTTCGCGTCCAGTATCGTTTCACGCCCGGCGGCCGCCGCAGCGACACCTCTCTCTGGCTGGAAGACCATGGCCAGTGCACGTTCGACTCATCAAATGCACTCTTGAGTGTGCGCGGCGTGATCCGCGTCATCAACGAGCGGTACTGGGAAGAGCAGCGCCTCCTGCACCGCTCGGACCACGATGAACTGACCGGCCAGCTCAATCGCATCCGCCTCATGGAAGCGCTCGGCGCAGTTCTATCGCGTGCCGATCGCACCAAGCAGTCCTGCTGCTTCCTGATGGCATCCGTCGACAATCTCGCGACGATCAACGACAGCTTCGGTTTCGAGGTCGGCGACGAGGTTCTCGCAGCCGTGGCCCGTATCGTCAAAAGCCGGCTCCGTGGCGGCGACTCCATGGGACGCTATTCGTCGAACAAATTCGGCATCATCCTGAATGAATGCGGTCCCGGCGCGATGCGCGTCGCTGCCGAACGCTTCATCAAGGCGGTGCGCGAACAGACCATCCGGACCGCCGTGTGCCAGCTGTCGGCGACGATCTCGATCGGCGGCGTGATGCTTCCCGACCAGGCGCCGACCATTCCCCACGCGCTCGGACAGGCACTCCAGGCCCTTGACCGGGCCAAGCTGCGGCGGCACGACGGATTTACGGCTTACGAGCCAAGCGCGGCGAGCGCATCCGCCCGTCAGCGCAACATTTCCATCGCCGACGAGGTCATCTCGGCGCTGGAAGAAAACCGCATGCTGCTGGCATTGCAGCCGATCGTCGATACCAAGACGCGCGAGCCGGCGCTCTACGAATGCCTGCTGCGGATGGAAAAGCCGGACGGCGCCATCGTTTCCGCGGGCGAGTTCATTCCGCTCGCCGAACAACTGGGTCTGTCGCGTTTCATCGATCGCCGTGCGCTGGAGCTGGCGGTTGCGTTCGCGAAATCACATCCGACGGTGCGTCTGTCGCTGAACGTGTCGAGCCTCACGTGCAGCGATCATGAATGGCTGGTGGCCCTGCATCGTCTGACGGGCGGTCGTCGCCAGATCACCGAACGGCTGACGATCGAGTTGACCGAAACCGCCGCGATCCACGACATCGACGTGTCGATCGCATTCGTCGATACGCTCAAGGAACTCGGCTGCAAAGTTGCGATCGACGATTTCGGGGCCGGATACACGTCCTTCAAGAACCTCAAGACGCTCAACGTCGACATGGTCAAGATCGACGGATCCTTCATCCGCGACCTCGCCTCGGAGCCGGACAACCAGGTTTTCATCAAGACGCTGGTCGAGATCGCCGAGACCTTCAATCTCGAGACCGTGGCCGAGTGGGTCGGTGACGAAGAGACGGCGCAGATGATGGCCAAGGCCGGCATCACCCACCAGCAGGGCTTTTATTTTGGGCGCCCGCTCCTCGCCAAAGACTTCAAGTCGAGCGCCACCGCCGCATCCTGAGCCGCTGCCGGGATCTTGTTGTCTTCGGATTATTCCGCTGCGTCGCGCTTCGTGCTCGGCGCCGCCGGGCCACGGAAGGCCGTTCGCCGGGCATCCCAATCCGCCGCGCCCACGCGCGCAAACGTGGCGCCGGGTCCACCGCCGCTGAACGTCGCTGGCGGCAATCCGGTCGACTTGAGTTCGGCCAGCAGCGTGTCGCATAGCCCGATGATCGACGACATCAGCATCCCCGGCACGATCGCCAGGCGATACCCCATCCTCTCGATGTCCGCGAGCGGCGCCAACGGCGTCTTGCCACTCAGCACCATGTTGAACAGGCACGGCCCCTTCACCGCGCGCGGAATCGAGGCCACCTCCTCAGCGGTCTGCGGCGCCTCGAAGAATGCGAGATCGGCGCCGGCGTCCAGCGCAGCATTGCACCGGGTGATCGCCTCGTCGTAACCGGCGACACCGCGCGCGTCCGTGCGCGCGATGATCAGGAAACCGCGACTGCGCCTTGCGGCAGCGGCGGCACGGATCTTCGCCGTGTAGTCCTCGAGACCGACCAGTTCCTTGCCGTCGAGATGGCCGCAGCGCTTGGGGAACACCTGATCCTCGATGTGGATGGCCGCGACACCCGCGCGCTCGAATTCCTGCACCGTCCGATAGACACTCAGCTCGTTGCCGTAGCCCGTATCGGCGTCACTGACGAGCGGCACGCCAACCGTCGCCGCCATCCGGCCGGCATTCGCAACCATCTCGGTCATCGTCAACAGGCCATAGTCCGGCAGGCCATGCGCCACCGAGGTGCCCGCGCCGGTCATGTAGACGGCTGGAAAGCCGGCCTGCTCGACGAGCTGCGCGGTCAGGCAGTCATAGGCTCCTGGCGCCACCACCATCGGCCCGGCTTCGATCATCGTCTTGAGGTCTGGCCCTGCGGGCATGGCGATGTGCTCCCGAATTCCGTTGCTTGATTGCCGTCGACATTATGGCTCGGTCATTCGGCCGTCCAGCGGTCCTGTCCAGCAACTCAGCGAGCCTTGGAAGCTGGGGCTTGCTGATCCTGTGGGTTTCGAGGGTAACGCCCCACGATCGACTTGGCGGGGTTGGATGCTGGACCCGAATCAGCCCAGCGTGGCTCGTGTTGGTTCCGATGTCGGAGCGTCGCGAAACGGGATCCGTCCATGTCTATCAGTGTGCTGGCGCGCCAGCTCATCGCGCAGGAAATCTTTCGGGGGCTCAGCCCCCTGCAACTGACCGAAATCGTGCGGCAGGCCGACCGTGTCGTCTACCGCCCGGGTCAGTACATCATCGAGGCGGGCGCCGCGGCAGACGCCGCCGTCGTCATCATTGCCGGCGATGCGATTCGGTTTCCCGATCACCCGACCGGTCAGGGCGCTATGCAGGCCGAGGCCCTTTCGGCTGGATCGCTGCTGAGCGAGTTGGCCATGCTCGTGGAGCACGTCCACGGTGCGACCGTTATTGCGCACACGACGGTGCGGGCCCTTCGCATCACACGGGCGGCTCTCCAGGAGCAAATGCGTGACGATTCCCATCTAGCCGACCATTTCGTCGAGCGCATCGCCGAGCGGCTGAGCCGGGTCGCGACGGAACTCCGATTGATCGATCATGCGCTGGCCACCGCCGAACTCGCGCCAGCGTAGCGCCTCGCCAAGCACTACCTGCGCTGCGAACTCAGCTCATCAACAGAAAATGCTGATTTAAAATAGAAAAGCGCCCAACCCCGGGGGGAGAGGTTGGGCGCTTGAGCGCTTTTTCGGCGCTTGCACCGGGAGGGAAGCCGGTGCAGCGGACTGATGTCGTCGGCAAGACGGGGGGGCACTGCCGAATGTATGACATCTACCGCTCTACGAAAGAATTTAGTTGCGTGTGGCCGAAAATCAAGGTGCCGCCCACCGCTATTCACGTTTCTTTTACTGATTGTTTCAGAGTCCTGCGCTAGCTGATTCGTCCGAGCTCCCGCCCCATCCCCCAAGGGATTGGAGTTACTTAATTTTTCGGAGAGTCGGGCTGATAACGCGGAAGAGCTCAGCGTCCAATTCTTCGGGTCGGTTGAGGTTGGCCACCTCGACTCGCGTGTCCGTGCCTTGCGAATCGGTCGTGACCCACTCCTTGAGTTCCAGATCCGGTCCCTTTGATAGGAACAGGCGGATCTGTCCGGGCGCATCCGGGCTCTTGTCCTGCAGCGCCAGGATGATCAGATCCTCGGCTTCCTGGACCTCGAGGATGCGCGCATCCCTCAGCAGATCGACGTCATTGCGCAGCAGCAGCCGGAATGGCGTCTGATCGAGCCCGACCCGATCATCCGTATTCATGTCCAGATCCTGGATCGCCAGCATGCTGCCATCGGAAACGATGAGCTGCCGGCTCGGCAGATTGTATTCGAACCGCAGTTTGCCCGGTCGCTTGACGAAGAACCGCCCGCGCATCCGCTTGTTGTCAGCCGCCGTCTGCACAAAGGTGCCGCGCAGATTGATGAGCTTGTTGAAATAGGCGCTGACTTTCTTGACCGTTTCGAGCTGCTGCGGCTCAAGCGCGATGCCGGCTACGGGAGAGTCGGGCTTTACGTCGGCGCTCCATGGCGGCGCCCCGAGTGGGCTCGTCGGACCCTTTCCGGGATTTTGGGCGCCCGCAGGCGAAAACGCCGCCACCAGCACAGCGCACAGAATGCCCGCACCACAACGCCCGACCGCACGGCCTGCACGCATGCCAAACCACCTGCGCGAAATCATTTCGTTCGCCCCCATCATTCCAGCCACGCACCCCTTCCCCCAAGATTGGGACGACATGGAGGCGCGAGGCCGATCGCGGTCACAGAGCATTGCGGCCCGGTCGCTCGCGTGATAGCCACCCGACACTCCAACGGCAAGACGCCGTTCTCGACGCGAACGAGATCCCCACTATGCCCAAACTTCCCAAGCCCGCCCAAGGTAACGGCACCAGCTCAGGCAATGGTCCCGCTGAGCCTTCGCCCGCCCAGATGCAGGTGCGGATCGCCGGTCAGTATATCAAGGACCTCTCGTTCGAGAATCCGAACATCGGCAAGCTCATCACCAGCCAGCCCGAGAATCCCAATCTCGACGTCGAGATCAATGTGGAAGTAGAGCAACTGGGCGCCAATCTCTACGAGTCCGCGATCAGCTTCAAGGCACGCGCTGCCACCAAAGACTCAGTCATCTACGACTTGGAGATTGTTTACGGCGGTGCCTTCAACATCGAAAACGCGCCGCCGCAGTCTCTCGAACCGATGCTGTTCATCAACTGCCCGGCACTGCTTTTCCCGTTCCTGCGCCGACTCGTGGCCGATCTCACCCGCGAAGGCGGATTCCCGCCACTGCTCCTCGATCCCGTCGATTTTGGGGGGCTGTACGTACGGAAGAAGTCGCAAGGGATGCCGCCGCAGGTTGGCCCGACGTCAAGCCTGTCCTGACGCGCTTTCGCTTCCAGACGGCCGCTCGAATTTGATCCACAGCGCCTCCGGTCCCAGCGTGGCGACGAAGGCGAGGTGCGCGGCGATATCCGCGTCAGTGAGGCGCGGCGTGAGGGGCCGCTGGCGAATCAAGGGGGCCGCGCTCACAGCCGTCGCATCGCCTCGCCGCTGCGTACCGTTCTGCGCTAGCCCGAGCGTTGCCTGGCGCTCACCGAGCAGTTCGACATAAACCTCGGCGAGCAGCCACGAATCGAGCAGCGCGCCATGCAACGTGCGCTTGGTGTTGTCGATGAAGTAGCGTTTGCACAGCGCATCGAGGCTGGCCGCCGCGCCGGGGTGCTTGCGCCGCGCCAGGGCGAGCGTATCGACGACACGATCCATCGCAATCGCGGGCTGACGCAGGCGCTGCAGTTCCGCGTTCAGGAATCCGATATCGAACGCCGCGTTGTGGATCACCAGGGGCGAGTCACCGATGAACTTGATGAAGTCCGGCGCGATTTGATTGAATTTCGGCTTGTCACGCAGCATGTCCATCGAGATGCCATGGACGGCCTGGGCGTCGGGATGGACGTCGCGATCCTCGGGATGAATATACTGGTGAAAGGTGTTGTTCGTCGGAATCCGGTTGAGCAGCTCGATGCAACCGATCTCGATAATCCGATCACCCTTGCGATGATCGAGGCCTGTCGTCTCGGTATCGAGCACGATCTCGCGCAACATCCCCAAACCCCCGCATCGTCAAGCCCAGTGTTCGGCGAATGCCGTTCCTGTTCGCCCGTCGAGCTGAGCCATGATTCGATCGATTTGCGCTTCCGTCTCGGGAATAGTTCGCGAGGTGTCCACAACGAAATCGGCGCGACGGCGCTTTTCCTCGTCCGGCGCCTGACGTGAAACGATCTGCTCGAACTTCTCAGGCGTCATGCCCGGCCGCTCGAGAACCCGCTGGCGCTGGATGTCCGGTGGGGCGCTGACGACGATTGTCACGTCGACACGCTTCTCGCCGCCGGTTTCAAACAGCAGCGGAATTTCCAGGACCGCCTTCTCCGCTCCTTTAGCCACCTTCGCGTGAAGAAATGCCCGCTCGGCCGCGTGCACCAGCGGATGCACGATCGCCTCCAGTCGCTTGAAAGCGGATCCGTCGGCGAGCAGCGTCGCCGCCAGAGCCTGGCGATCGACACCTCCGTTCTCCGCAAGCGTCCCAGGGAATGCGGCTCCGATCGGCGCGACTGCCGCTCCACCTGCTTTATACAGCTTGTGCACAATGGCATCGGCATCGCAGACGCCCACGCCGAGCGTTCTGATCCGTGCAGCAGCCGTCGTTTTGCCCATTCCGATAGAACCGGTGAGACCGATAATCAGCATCATTTCCCCTCGATATCGGCAACGAGGATCGCGCGAAGCGTCTCCGTCACCTCCGGCCGGACGCCGAACCAGCGCTCGAACCCGGGCACCGCCTGGTGCAACAACATGCCAAGCCCATCCACAGTACGCAGGCC
>LNEA01000264.1 GCA_001464855.1 Rhizobiales bacterium Ga0077530 | reverse complement strand
GTCAGCGGTGGCTTGCCGGCCTTGTAGGCGAGCAGGTTGTCGACGGTGAGCTGGCCCATTTTATCGCGCGTGAACTGCGATCCTGAGCCGACGTGCGGGAGCAGCGTGACGTTGTCGAGTTCGAGGAATGCCGGATCAATGCGCGGCTCGTTGACATAAACGTCGAGACCGGCGCCGTGGATCGTGCGGGTCCTGAGTGCGTGGATGAGATCCGCCTCGTTAACGACGGAGCCGCGCGCGACGTTGATGACGATGCCGCGCGGGCCGAGTGCTTCGAGCACGGGTTTGTTGATGAGCCCCATGGTCGAGGGCCCGCCGGGCAGAATCGCGATGAGCGTATCGACATCGCGCGCCATGGCGACGAGATCGTCATAGAAGGGGTAGGCGACATCCGCCTGCTTCGTGCGGCCGAAATAGCTGAGTTTGACGCCGAAACCTTCGAGCCGCCGACCGATGGCCTTGCCGATGCGCCCGAAGCCGATCATGCCGACGTGACGGTCGCGCAGCGAGGCGGTGTAGCGGAATTCTCCCTGCTTTGGCCAATCGCCGCTCCGCAAATAGGCCTCGGCCGCATTGAACTCGCGCACGGTCGCGATCAACAGGCCAACCGCCATGTCCGCGACTTCCTCGTTCAGCACTTCCGGCGTGTGCGTGATGACGACGTTCTGCGCCTTGGCCGCCGGCACGTCGATGCTGTCATAGCCGACGCCGTAGTTGCTGATGATCTTGAGGTTCGGCAACTGCTTGATCATGTCGGCGGTGGTCGGGACGTTCGTCAGCGCGCCCGTGCACACCGCCTCGACGCTGGGGCCGACCTCGGCAAACAGCTTGTCCCAATCGGAATGCTCATTCAGCCAATGCACATTGAACGCCTCGTTAATCTGGCGGGTGACGAGGGGCATCATAATGCCAGTGGAAATGAGAGCAGGCTTGGACATGGATCGGGCTCGGTCGTGTGGCTGGAAAACGGGCATGGTTCGGGCGCTGCCCGATGCGGAATCATCGCATCGTCGGCGCAACCAAACAACCCTGGATGCGCTCGAAATCCGATGAAGGTTTAGCCAGCCGGATGGCCATCACGCGGGCAGCGGAGACTGGTCACGCGATAGACATATCGCCACAGTTATGGTTAATTGAGTATATCGATCGCCGTGTGAGGGCCCGATGGGCACTGGGTGCGGGGCCGAGTGCGTGGCGAGTCGGGCAGGAAGGTCCTTCCTTTGCGGGGAGGACCTTGTTGCGTGAGGCTTCGAGCGGTGCGACTTGCTTACCGTGCACGCCATGACGGCTTGCTTCCTCGCGCCGACGCGGCCAACTACCCACCATGACAGCAACGACCACATCGACCTACGACGTCGCCCTGATCGGCGGCGGGCACAATGCGCTGACCTGCGCCGCGTACCTGGCGCGTGCCGGGCTGCGGGTGATCGTGCTCGAAGCCAACGACGTGATCGGCGGCGCGGCCGTGACCGAGACGTTCGCGCCGGGATTTCGCAACTCGGTCGCGTCGTACACGGTGAGCCTGCTCAATCCGAAAGTGATCCGCGATCTGGAACTCGGCCGCCATGGCCTGCGCATCGTCGAGCGGCCAGTCGCAAACTTCTGGCCGATCGACGCCGCGCGCGGCCTGCTGATGCCCTACGGCCTCGCCAAGCGGCAGCAGGCCATTGCGCAATTCTCTGCACGCGACGCCGAACGACTGCCGGCCTACGACGCGGCTCTGGAGAAGGCAGCGGACGTGCTGCGTGATCTCGTGCTGCGCACGCCACCCAATGTCGGCGGCGGCATCGCAGAGTTGGTGAAAGGCGCGGGGCTCGCGCGGCGACTGCGCGGGCTCGATGTCGAGAGCTGGCGCCTCATCACCGACCTTTTCACCAAGAGCGCCGCTGATTTTCTCGACCAATGGTTCGAAAGCGAGATCGTCAAGGCGGCATTCGCATTCGACGGTATCGTCGGCGCCTACGCCTCACCGCACACGCCCGGCACCGCGTATGTGCTGCTTCACCACTGCTTCGGCGAGGTCAACGGCAAGCCGGGCGTGTGGGGCCACGCGGTCGGCGGCATGGGGGCGATATCCGACGCGATCGCGGCATCGGCGCAGTCGGCTGGTGCAGAAATCCGTACGCAGGCGCGCGTGACAACGCTTCGTATGACAAGCGGGTGGGTGTCCGGCGTCGTGCTCGAAAGCGGCGAGGAGATTCGCGCCCGCGCGGTCGCGTCAGGCATCGGACCGAAGCTGTTGTTCCGTTCGATCGTGCCGGAGACCGCGATCAAGCCGGAGTTGCGCGCGCGCTTCCTGCGCATCAAGACAGGCTCCGGCACGTTCCGCATGAACGTGGCGCTGTCGGAGCTGCCCGATTTTACCTGCCGACCGGGTACAAACCAGCAGGACCATCACGGCGCCGGGATCGTCATCGGCCCAACCATCGACTATCTCGATCGCGCCTACCTCGACGCGAGGCAGGAAGGTTGGTCACGCGAACCTGTCGTCGAGATGCTGATCCCGTCGACGCTCGACGACAGCCTCGCACCGCCGGGCCAGCACGTCGCGAGCCTGTTCGTGCAGCACGTCGCGCCGCAACTGCCGACGCCACGCACATGGGCGAATGCCTGCGAAAAGGAGCGCTTCGCCGACCTCGTGATCGACACGGTGACGACGCACGCGCCGAATTTCAAAGCGTCGGTGATCGCGCGGCAGGTGCTGTCGCCGCTCGATCTGGAGACGCGCTTCGGTCTCGTCGATGGCGACATTTTTCACGGCCAGTTGTCGCTCGACCAACTGTTCGCGACGCGCCCGGTGCTGGGACACGCCGCGGCTCGGGCGCGCATCCCGGCGGCGGCGTCACCGGCGCACCCGGCCACAACGCCGCGCGCGAGATCATTCGCGATCTCAAATCGAAGTGGCGGTGGACGTAGCCGGATGGGAGGCTAAGCGTCGCCCGACCTTCGAGGCGTTTTCTTTGTTGGCCGGTATGGTAAGATGCTGAGATGATCAAAGCGCTCGAAAATGCGATCGAGAAGGTCAAGAACCTCCCCGAGGATCAGCAGCGCTATGCGGCGCACATCCTCGAGCAGATCGCGTCCACCGATGAAGTCTATCGCCTCACCGACGAGGAGCGGCGCTTGGTGCGGGAAGGCTTGGCCGATCTCGATGCGGGGCGAATAGTATCCGACTCGGACATGGATGCCTTCTGGCGGCGCCATCGTGCATGAAGGTCGTCTTCGCCGAACGTGCCCGTCGAGACATCGAAGCTATCTACGACTACATCGCCTCGAGCAATCCGACGGCAGCCCTGGCGGTCGAGGGTGCCATTCGTATCACGTGCGAGGCACTCGCCGAATTTCCCTATGCTGCCCCCGCACCCGATGAGCCGAGCGTCCGCCGTGCTCCATTGGTGACCTATCCCTACACGATCTTCTATCGCGTGGATGACCAGCAGCAGCGCATCGAGATAGCCCGCGTCATCCACGGCGCCCGCATCACCGATCTCGGACGTCTTCCGGACGACACGTAGAGCGCGCGCGGAAAACTGCCCCTCACATATGAATTGGGCGCTTGTCGACGGCGAGCGCCGCCTCTTTGATCGCCTCGGTCAGCGTCGGATGGGCGTGGCAGGTGCGCGCGAGATCCTCGGCCGAACCACCAAACTCCATGATGACAGTCGCTTCGCCGATCATCTCGCCGGCGCTGGCACCGATGATGTGGACTCCGAGGACGCGATCGGTCGTGGCATCGGCCAGCACCTTCACGAAACCGTCGCTGGTGCGATTGACCTTGGCGCGCGCGTTGGCCGTGAATGGGAACTTGCCGACCTTGTAGGCAACGCCTGCCGCCTTCAAATCCTCTTCCGACTTGCCGACGGACGCGACTTCGGGCGCGGTATAGATCACGCTGGGTATGGCGCCGTAGTTCACGTGCCCCGCCTGACCCGCCAGCAT
>LNEA01000263.1 GCA_001464855.1 Rhizobiales bacterium Ga0077530 | reverse complement strand
TCTGGCGCTGCTGCGGAATTGTTGGAACGCGCGTGTCATCAGGGGGCGTCAGCAGCTTGCCTCGCTTCAGGAAGGCTTGCGCGACATCGATAGCAAGGTCGAGCAAATGCTCGATCGGCTGATGAAGGCAAGTGGTGAGTCAGTGATCACTGCTTACGAGCGCCGCGTGCGCGAGCTCGAATCGCAGAAGGCGGTGATCAGCGATCGCATCGCGGCTTGTGGCGAGCCAAAGGCCTCGTTTGAAGAGACTTATCGAACCGCGGTGAGATTCCTGAGAAACCCTTGGAAACTCTGGCATTCCGAGCGCATCGAGGATCGCCGTGCGCTCCTACGTCTCGTGTTTGCCGAGCGTCTGGTGTATGCCCGCAGTGAGGGTTATCGAACCGCCAAAATATCAATGCATTGGTGGAGCTGAGGGGAATCGAACCCCTGACCTCTTGCATGCCATGCAAGCGCTCTCCCAACTGAGCTACAGCCCCGCCGTGCGATCGCGCCACCCCGTATCCGGGGAGCATTGGGTATCTGGCGATCGGCTGGGGTTTACCTAGTGCGCTCCGCCGGCTTGCGCAAGCGAAACTTGGGCCAGCGCGCCCCGGCCGTGAGGACCTTGTTCAGCGAACACCAAGCTTCTTTTGCAGGCTCGACGACGAGGTCGTGTACTGGAACAGCAACTTCTTGTCCGGATAGACGATTTTGTGCGCCGCCTGGGACATCAGCGCGGCCTCGTGGAACCCGGACAGGATCAGCTTGAGCTTGCCGGGGTAGGTATTGATGTCGCCAATGGCGAAGATGCCCGGAATGCTCGTCTCGAACCGCGCGGTATCGACCGGGATCAGGTTCTCGTCGAGATTGAGACCCCACTCAGCGATCGGGCCAAGCTTCATCGTCAGCCCGAAGAACGGCAGCATCCGCGTGCACGCGATCTGCTCCTCGCCGTCCTTGGTCTTCACCACAACGGCTTCGAGCGCACCGCCGGCGCCCTTGAGCGCCGTCGCTTGACCGATCATCAATCGAATGGCCTCGCTGGTAACCAGCCCGCGCATTTTCTCGACCGAGTGGGGCGCGCCACGGAAGTCATCGCGGCGATGCAGCAGTGTCAGGCTGCGCGCGATCGGCTGAAGGTTGAGTGTCCAGTCCAGCGCACTGTCACCGCCACCGACGATCAGCACATCCTGATCCGCGAAATCCTTCATCCGGCGCACCGAATAGAACACCGACGTGCCCTCGTAGGCTTCGATGCCCTCGAGCGGCGGACGCTTCGGCGTGAACGAACCGCCACCCGCAGCGACGACCACCACCTTGGCGACGAAGACCTGCCCGCGATCCGTCACGAGGCGGAAGCGACCGTCGACCTCACGCGACAGCGCATCGACGCGATGGCCGAGATGGAAGGTCGCGCCAAACGGCTTGATCTGCTCCATCAGACGATCGGTCAATTGCTGGCCCGACACCTCGGGCAAAGCGGGAATGTCGTAGATCGGCTTCTCGGGATAGAGCTCGGCGCACTGCCCGCCGACCTTGTCGAGGATGTCGATGACGTGCGCCTTGATGTCGACGAGACCGAGTTCGAAGACTGCGAAAAGACCGACCGGCCCGGCGCCGATGATGAGCGCATCCGTTTCGATCGGCGCGCCGGTTTCGTCGTCAGCGGCGGTGGCGGGGTTGGTGTCGCTCATGATATCCTCATACTCTCCCGCGCACGGAGCACACCGGTCGCGTCACCGGAAGTCGTCGCGATAGGCCAAGCTCAGAACTGCTTGCTCGGCACCTTGACCACGAGGCCGTCGAGCTTCTCCGAAATGCGGATCTGGCAGCTCAGGCGGCTCTCCTCACGCACGTCGAAGGCGAAATCGAGCATATCCTCTTCCATCTCGGAGGGCTTGCCGACGATGTCGCGCCATTCGGGCTCGACGTAGACATGGCAGGTCGCGCAGGCACAGGCGCCGCCGCACTCGGCGTCGATCCCCGGCACATCCTCTGACTTCGCCGCTTCCATGACCGTCAGGCCCGGCGCAGCTTGGACATCCTGGCGGCTGCCGTCATCCTGAACGAACGTGATCTTGACCATGGGTCCTGCGGGCTCCTTCGCCAGCGTTTTGAATGCCCGCGCGACCTGCCGCCATCCCCTTGGGCGGGCACGCCCGCGCACGCAAAGACAGCCTCGGCGCAGCGGCGTGGCACTCCGATTGAGACTGCGGGGACATACCCCCTTGAGGCGCCGAATTCAAGCGACCCCATTGCCCCAGGGCTACACCGAGGTTGCATAAGCTCATGAGTCGGCACGCTGTTGAGCGGCCAGCCGGCCTATGACGCCTGTCCCGGTCGGCCGCGGGCGCGAAGTTCCTGGGCAATCGTGATCAGCATCGTCACCAGCATGAACACGACCGTGGCGATGAATATACCTCGCGGCAGGCCCCGATCGAGGAGGTAGGCATACATCATCGGACCAAACAGTCCGGCGATGTTGAACCCCGTCGAGACGATCCCGAAAACACGACCTTCGGCCCCTTTTGGCGCCGCCGCCCGCACCAGCATGTCGCGGGAGGGCGCGATGATGCCGCCGAGGAAGCCGGCCGCCGTCAGCGTCGGGACGCAGCGACACCATGCCCGCCGCCAGCAGCAGCGCCAGAGCCGCGATGAACCCATGGCGCCGCGTGCGGTCGGCCAGGATGCCACCGGCCAGCACGCCGATCGAACTCGCGAGCAGAAAGCCCGTGAGAGCCGTGTTAGCGACCGGCAGCGTCACGTTGAAACCCGTCGTCAGCGCCGTCACCGAGAAGTTGTTGATCCCGCTCGTACTGAGGCTCAGCAGTATGTAGAGCAGCATCAGAGACAGCACTGCCGGAGTCAGCAGCCCGCGCAGATCCGTCGCCTGGAGCGTCGAAACCTTCGCCGACGCGGCGCCGTCCTTGGTGTCACGATCCGTGCCCGGCGTCGCGATGAGGATGGCGGCAACGAGGAAGGCGAGGCCGCCCGAAATCGCGAACGCGATCGGCACGCCGCCGAGCGTCGCAGCGCCGAGCAACGTCGCCGGCGCAACGGCACCACCGAGGAACCCGGCGAAGGTGTGAATCGAGAACGCCCGCCCCATCTTTTCGCCGCGGATGCCTGCCGATAGCAGCGCGTAGTCGGCAGGATGATAGACGCCGTTGGCGAGGCCAGCGCACATCATCGCGAAAACGAGAAAGGCGTAAGAATGCGTCAGCGCCAGCGCTACGAAACAGGCACCGCCAAATGTCAGACCGGCGATCAGCATGCGCCGCGCGCCGACCCTATCCGTCAGAAAGCCGAGCGGCGTCTGCACGACCAGCGACACCAGATTGAACGCGGTCAGGGCCAGGCCAAGCTCGACGAAACTCACGCCGAGGTGACCCGGCAGCAGCGGTATCAGCGCCGGCAACGTCATGATGTGGAAGTGGCTGACGAAGTGCGCGGCGGCGACTTGACCGAGTAGGGCGGTCTCCCGCTGTTCCCATTTTCGCGGCCGTACGAGGGTCGTCACCACTTATTCCATTCGTGAGTTCGATTCCGGGCGCGATCCGGCGCTTGATCGTGAGACCGCAGCCGGATGCCGGCACGATACTCTCTCAGCGCCTGATTGAAAATCGGGCAATTGCCGGCTGGCAGGCATGCAAAAGAAAGCGGCGCCCACTTGAAGCGGGCGCCGCCAAATTCTGGCTGGATCGACGAGGACCTTACGGGCAGAACCACAGCGGGCCGACGATCACGCAGCCCCGGCTCCGCCAGTTGTACGGGCGAGAATAATAGCGGCGATAACCGTGCGGAGCGTGACGATAGCGGCGACCGGGATGATATCGGCCGCGATAGCCACGATGCCGATGGCCGCGGTGATGGCCGCGATGGGCACGATGGCGATGATCGCGCACATCGATCACACTGGAGGACGTCGACGCCGCAATCCCTGAAGTGGTTGGCGCAGACACCGGCGCTGCAGATGCGGCGGTGCAGGCAAGAAGCGACGCCACGGCCGCTGAAATAAGGTACTTGAGCATGCGTATCCTTTCGGCGCACTGCACGGCAGCGCTATCTTGAGTTGGATTGGCACCGATGCTGCGCCGAAACGACAACTTTGCACCGGCAACCGCCACGGCGACAAACGCGCACGCGTTGCCGTCGGACATTTGAGTAACGCGCCCGTGAACAGCAGGTTCCCCAAACTGCGCAGCCGCCATGCATCGCTAAACCGCTTCCCGCTTTCTTCATCGGACGCGTACCATCGCGCCAGCCGCTCGCATATGCGGAGCCGGCGCACCGATGCCGATGGACATGACCGCGATACCAGCGCAATAAATTCCTCGTCAGCGCGTGCAGCCGCGCATCGCCACGCAGCCAGAGGAGTGCTCCCATGCAACCGGGTCAAAGGCTTGTCGGGAAAGTCGCCATCGTGACCGGCGCCGCTTCGGGGATCGGGGCGGAGACGGCACGCGCGTTCGCGATGCACGGCGCGAAAGTTCTGCTCACCGACGCCAACGCCGCACTCGGCAAGGCGGTGACCGAAGAGATCGTCGGCAAAGGCGGCACAGCGTCGTTCGCGGTGCAGGATGTCGCCAGCGAATCCCGCTGGGCCGAGATCGCCGCCGAAGCCGAGACGCGCTACGGCCGCATCGACATCCTCTGCAATATCGCCGGCATCTCAGGCCGCGATCCCCGCCAGAACATCCAATCCGGCCTCATCGGCGGCGGCCGCATCGGCGACCAGACGCTCGAGCAGTGGAACAAGGTTCTGGAGATCAACGCGACCGGCACCTTTCTCGGCGTCAAGGCGGTGATCCCGGCGATGCAGCGCGCGGGTGGCGGATCGATCATCAACATCTCGTCGATTTGCGGCATCGTCGGCTCGCACTCCAATGCGGCCTACCACGCGTCAAAAGGGGCGGTGCGCATTTTCTCAAAAGCCGCCGCGATCCAGTACGCTCGCGACCAGATCCGCGTGAACTCTATCCATCCGGGCTTCGTCGATACGCCGATGACCAAACCCGGCCATTCCAACCCCGAAGTTGCCCAGGTCCGCCTGGACGCGACGCCGCTTGGTCGTTTCGGCACGCCCGCTGACATCGCGGCCGGCTGCCTCTATCTCGCCTCGGACGACGCCGCCTGGGTGACCGGCAGCGAACTCGTCATCGACGGCGGCATGACGGCCAACTGATCGACGGCTATTTTCCGGACCTGCCAAACGGCCGCCTTGAACGCGGGTCGCGGACCACCGCGGCTCGTTTTGCGTTTGTTGCAATGCACATACCGGCGATAGCCGTCACGTTGGCGATTGCAATGCGCGCTGTCCCTTTCTACCGTTCGTCCGGAGACACAAGAAACGCCAGGGAGCGCCCCCATGTTCATCAGGTCGGTCGAACGCGACACGACGCTCGACGCCTTCCGCGCCGAGGTTCGCGCTTTCTGCGAGAAGGAGTTGCCGGCTGAAGTGAGGCGCAAGCAAGCTCTTGGCCAGCACTTGGAGCGTCACGAATACGACGCTTGGCTGAAGCGGCTTGGCACCAAGGGGTGGATCACCGGCAAGTGGCCGAAAGAGCATGGCGGCCTCGGCTGGAGCCCGGCGCAGTATCTCGCGTTCTCGGAGGAACTGGGCCGTGCGGGCGCGCCGCCTCTGGTCCCGTTCGGCACCAACATGGCCGGCCCCGTCATCTACACCTTCGGTAGCGAGAAGCATAAGCGCGACTATCTGCCAGGCATTATCCGTAACGACACCTGGTGGTGCCAGGGCTATTCCGAACCTGGTGCCGGCTCCGATCTCGCCAACCTCAAAACCAAAGCGGTGCGCGACGGCGACCACTACGTCGTCAACGGCCAGAAGATCTGGACGTCGCTCGCCCATTGGGCCGACATGATGTTCTGCCTCGTGCGCACCGACGACAAAGGCAAGAAGCAGGAGGGCATCTCATTCCTGCTGATGGACATGAAGACGCCCGGCATCACCGTGCGCCCGATCATCGCCATCACCATGAGCCATCACCTCAACGAAGTGTTTTTCGACGACGTGCGCATTCCCGTCGAAAACCTGATCGGCGAGGAAGGCAAAGGCTGGACGTACGCCAAGTTCCTGCTCGCCAACGAACGCGTCGGCAACGTCGAGATCTCACGACTGGAGCACGCCGTCGAGGCACTTCGCCACCTGCTCGCCGAGACCAAGGAAGGTGGCAAGGCACTCGCCGAGGATCCGACGTATCGGCGCAAAGTTGCCGAGCACGAGGTCGGCCTCGCGACCATCAAGGCGCTGATGGCCGATCAGCTTGCCGCGGCGAGCGAGGAAGGCGGCGCGCCGACGCTGATGGGCGCCGCTGCGCTGAAACTCCGCGGCA
Organism: Rhizobiales bacterium Ga0077530; assembly: GCA_001464855.1. GTDB lineage: Bacteria > Pseudomonadota > Alphaproteobacteria > Rhizobiales > Hyphomicrobiaceae. The sequence continues at coordinate 58 of LNEA01000263.1, read as the reverse complement.
CCGAATTGCAGCAGGCGATCCACCAGTCGATCATGGATGTACTCGGCCGCTACGGACA
>LNEA01000262.1 GCA_001464855.1 Rhizobiales bacterium Ga0077530 | reverse complement strand
TCATCGACGATCGAGCGAGTGTCGTATCGGGACATGCTGTTGACTCAAGGTTACTCAACGCGACATCAAAACAGGCCAGAACAGGCACAACAGAGCGGACTAAGGTAGCTATGCAAAAATCATGCGAGTTCGGTCAAGGACCCAGCCAGAAAACCGCGGCACCGTCTGACACCTACTTACGCCAACCAACACCCATTACACTCGATGTTTGCACTTCTCGTTAACACACTCAAGACTAGGCGGGTCGATCAAAGATTCGGTTCTCGATACCCCGTGAGTGTCCAAGCCGAGCTTCAGGACACCGAGGCGACCGCACAAGACGATGCGCGTGATCGTCAATCTGAAGGCGCTTCCCGGTCAGATCAGTAGGCGCCTTTTCTTAAAGTCAGGAGAGTGCGGACGATGATTTCCATGTCGAACCAGATCGACCAGCTGTCGATATAATAGAGGTCGTAATCCATTCGCCTCTCCACATCCGCCAAAGTCTTGGTCTCGCCCCGGCAGCCGTTGACTTGGGCCCACCCCGTGATCCCCGGCAGCACGCGGCGACGGCGCGAGAACAGATCGAAGTCCGTCTCGAAGCGCTCCTCGTGCGCCAGCGCGTGCGGACGCGGGCCGACGATCGACATCTGTCCCAACAGGACATTCAGGAGCTGCGGAATCTCGTCGACGCTGGTCGCACGGAGTGCCCGTCCGACTCTCGTCACGCGGGCGTCGTTGCGGGCGGCTTGAACAACCAGGTCGCCGTCCTCGGACACTGTCATCGTACGGAACTTGAAAATCCGAAACACCTCGTTGTTCCGGCCATAGCGCCGCTGGCGAAAGAACACTGGGCCGCGACTGTCGAGCTTGATCGCCGCAGCGACCAGCAGCAGCAAAGGCGCGACGACAATGAGACCGATCGCGCTGAAGATAACGTCGAACACGCGCTTTTCGAGCCGATCATGTTCGGCCGCCGGAATCGGACTGGCAACGTCGGCGCGCAGTGACCCAATCGACGTGGCCCCGTGCACCGGCACCGGCAGGGACTGGAGATCGGTGCAGAGCAGAATCTCCGGAGCAAACGGCGCGAGGCGGCGCAGCGCCAGCCGGATGCGCGCCTTGTCGATCGCTGGAAGCGCGATGACAACCTTGTCGATTGCGCCGGCCTGCATGGCGGCCTGCAATCCTTGGATGACTTCAAGGTCAGCGAGATGGCTGGCCGTGCTCACGTCGCCCAGACACATGTCAGCGACGATCGCGTGAGGTGCATCCTTGCCAATCTCGTGCTTCACGGCGTCGATGTATTCCCGCGTGCCCAACACAGCGAAATTGCGCGTGAGCTGGCCTGTCCGGACCAGGCTCTGCATTCCGCGCATGAAGGCCCAACGCACCAGGACAAGCCCGATTGCGCTCAGCGCAAACCAACTCAGGAACCAGCCACGGGAGTAGAAGTCCGCCAACTTGAGGAGGTAGAGGCCGCCAAGCAGCACCATGAATGCGAGCACCAAGCCCGCCCAGATCCGCCCAAAGCCGATCGTCGGCGTCATCAAGGCGTCGACCTGATGGAGCCCGATCTGCTTGTAAAAATAATGTAGCGCGATCGCCAACACCACGGCTGGCGCCAAGTAGGGCAGATGATCCTGCCCGTGACCAAGTGCAAGGTCGATGTAGAGCAACTTGGCGCCGCCGCCGGCAAGGATCACGACGGCAGCCTGCATCAGCGCCAGAAACTGGAGGCAATGCCGCTGCAGGGCAGGCGCGGTTAGAGATCGGCCGAAGGGACCTCGTGTGCGCCCCCCCGAGGCGACCACGACCCCCGGAACGGAAGTCTGCCACATACGCAATACTCACAACGCAAAAACTACTCAGATCCTCACTGTGGCAAGCTCGTGGACCCCAGCCCAAGGTTGCATCAGCGAAGATATAATATCGCTCAAATTCAACTTTAACAAAGCCTAAATTTGCGCCTGAACCTGCACACTAAATTTGCCATCTGCAATGTTAGTGCGCCGCGGCATTCCGGACACAGGATGCCTGCCAGAAGGATCGGGGAATTTGGACTTCTGACGCGACGGCGCGTGCCATGAGAGGGCCGTCGCGGTACGATGCTGCTGACGGCGCCATGCGATGCAAAATGTGGGGGCACGACGACTGACGATGAGCGGCGAGAAGATGGTTACCATATCGGTCTGGCCACTCGCTGTATCTGCAGCACGTCTTGCTGCCCTCAAAAGTGTGCTGTCCGATGACGAGAAGGAGCGGGCAGGCAGGTTCAAGCTCGAAGCAGCGGCGCGAGAATTCGTTCTCAGCCGGGGGGTCACAAGGGAAGTGCTGGCCGCGGCCTGCGGCTGTACGGCGACCGAAATCGTGCTCACAATCGGCGCGCGCGGCAAACCGCGTCTCGTCACCCCCCCCTCACCGCTCACTTTCAATCTGTCGCACAGCAGCGGCTATTGTGCCCTCGCCGTAGGCGCCGTGCCTGCCATCGGCGTCGACATCGAAGCGCTTCGCGATACCGTGGGTGACGTCGCGAAGAATGTCTTCTCCGCGCGCGAGGTCGAGCGTTACGCCACCGTCGCGCCCGCCGACCGGATGCGCACATTCTTCCGCGGATGGGTCGCCAAGGAGGCCTTTCTCAAAGCGACCGGCGAAGGCTTGGGCGGCGGCCTCAAGAGCCTCGAATTGCATCTGACCACGGCCGCAGACATCCGTCCGCTCGCCATCGGCGGGGATGAAACGGCTCCAAGCGCTTGGCGCTTCCACGGCTTCGACGTCACGGAGTCGATCGTCGGCGCGGTCGCCATCAAGACAGATGGGCAAGAGGTAGAGGTCCAGATCCGCCGTATTGAGGCAGAGTGAATTCAACCCGTCATCTGGCCCGGCTTAATTACATTTTGAGAAGGTGATGTGATCGTTAGCGAGAAAAGCGGGATCCATGAACCACCCGCTATTCCTCAATAGCCACATCAAATTGCAGCAAATAGCGACAAAACCAATGACTTTTCGCCAATGCGTGTGGCAGTCATTAGTTCGGACGTGCGACGAGATGCAACTGGCACTGCGCCGAAAATTGGGACGCCGAGGGGGCAAGACCGGATGAAAGGCTCTGGCGCGAACACCGTCCTGGTGACGGGAGGTGCAGGTTACATCGGCTCGCATACCTGCAAAATATTGGCTCAACAGGGCTATCTGCCCGTGGTGTTCGACAATCTATCGACTGGGCACGAGTGGGCGGCCAAATGGGGACCGTTGGAGCGGGGAGACATCCTCGATCGGAACGCCCTGGATCGCGCGATAGCAACCCACAAACCGAGCGCTTGCGTGCATTTTGCGGCGTTTTCGTACGTGGGTGAGTCTGTTGCGGTCCCCGGGAAGTACTATCGAAACAACGTTGCCGGCTCCCTGACCCTCGTGGAAGCGCTACGGGATCACGGGATCGATCAATTCGTCTTGTCGAGCACATGTGCGACCTACGGCGTCCCGGATAGGGTCCCTATCGACGAGACGATGCCGCAGGCCCCGATCAATCCCTACGGCGCGTCCAAATTGATGGTGGAGCGGATACTGGCGGACTTCCACGCAGCCCACGGGCTGCGTTCGGTGGCGCTGCGCTACTTCAATGCTGCTGGCGCGGACCCGGATATCGAGATCGGCGAGGATCACGATCCCGAGACCCATCTTATACCTCTGGTGCTCGATGCGGCTATCGGAGACCGCGATTCCATCACGGTCTTCGGGACCGACTATGAAACCCCCGATGGGACCTGCGTGCGGGACTACATCCACGTCACAGACTTGGCGAAGGCTCACGTGCTGGCTCTCAAGGCGCTCGAGCAGGGGCTGGAGCATCGCGCCTTCAATCTTGGGAATGGCCAGGGCTATTCGGTGCACGAGGTGATCGCCTCGGCCGAGCGCGTGACGGGTCGTCAGGTTCCTGTCCGGTTGGGTGAGAGGCGGCCTGGCGACCCGGCCCGGTTGATCAGTAACTCGGCGCGAGCCGCAACCGAACTCCAATGGTCGCCCCAGATCAGCAATCTGGACGACATCATCGGTACGGCCTGGGCTTGGCAGCAACGCCGGGCGCAGTATCGAGACCGCGCCTGAGGCTCTAGCTAGACTCCAGGCTCGGGGCTAAGGGCCGGCCCGGCACCGCATGAACCTAATTGCCGTTTTGAGCCTAGTATTCCGCGCAGATCAGCTCGCCCTCGCCCGGCATTGGAATGGGGCGCAGCGCGCGGTATAGAGAACTTGTCATCCGCCATCCGCTATGGATCGAGTTAGCAGGGGCGCGGCGCCGGAGAACCAGCACGCATGAACAAGATCAGCCACGGCTCGCACTGGGGCGCCTTCAACGCGATCGTCGAAAACGGGCGACTGGTCGGGGTCGAACCGACCGAGCGCGACACCAATCCCTCGCCGATCCTGCGCGGGATGCCAGACGCCCTTTATCACGGCTCCCGCGTCACCCGTCCTGCCATCCGAAAGAGCTGGCTTGCGAAGGGTTTCAAGGCTGGCGGGAAGGATCGCGGCGCCGAGCCCTTCGTCGAAGTGCCGTGGGATGAAGCGCTCGACATCGTCGCGTCGGAGCTCAAGCGTGTCAAAGCCGCATACGGCAACGAGGCGATTTTCGCCGGCTCTTATGGCTGGTCCAGCGCCGGCCGCTTCCACCACGCCAAGACCCAGCTCCAGCGTTTCATGGGCGGCTTCGGCGGTTTCACCAATCAGAAGCACAGCTACTCGCTCGCCGCCGGTCTCGCGATCCTGCCGCATATCCTCGGCGACCATCAGACGCTCAGGAGCCCATCATCGTGGGCGGGTATCGAGCAGAACACGAAACTGTTCCTGGCGTTCGGCGGTTGCGGCACAAAGAACGCTCAGGTCGAGCCCGGTGGCTCCGGCGAGCATACCGCGGGGCCGTGGATGCAGCGACTGGCCGACGCCGGCGTGGAATTCATCTCCATCACGCCAGTGCGCGACGACACGCCGGCGCTCTCGAACGTGACGTGGCTGCCGATCCGCCCGAACACCGATGTCGCGATGATGCTGGCGCTGGCGCACACGATTGTCAGCGAAGGGCTGCACGCGAAGGACTTCCTCGCGCAGTACACCGTCGGCTTTTCGCGTTTTGAGCGCTATCTTCTCGGACAGGACGACGGCACGCCCAAGTCCGCCGAATGGGCCGCCGATATCACCGGCATCGATGCCGACTACACGCGCAGCCTCGCCCGCCGCATGGCCTCGACCCGCACGATGATCGCCACCAGCTACTCGCTCCAGCGCGGCGATCACGGCGAGCAGACGTTCTGGATGACAGCCGTGCTCGGCGCCATCGTCGGACAGGTCGGCCTGCCCGGCGGCGGCTTTGGTTTCGGCTACGGCTCGATGCACGGGCAGGGCAATCCGGTGACGGTCTTCTCCGCGCCCGCGCTGTCAGCCGGCCCCAATCCGACCGGCAGCTTCATTCCCGTCGCGCGCATCTCGGACATGCTGCTGAACCCGGGACAGCCGTATCAATTCGATGGCGAGAACCGCGTCTATCCCGACACGCGCATGGTCTACTGGTGCGGCGGCAATCCGTTTCACCATCATCAGGACCTGAACCGGCTGATCGAAGCCTGGCGGCGCCCCGAGACGATTATCGTCAACGAGCCATGGTGGACCGCGACCGCGCGCTACGCCGATATTGTCCTCCCGGCGACGACGACGCTCGAGCGCAACGACATCGGCGCCAGTTCGCGCGATCGCTTCATCATCGCCATGAAGAAGGCGATCGATCCCGTCGGCGACGCGCGCAACGACTACGACATCTTCCGCACGCTCGCGCGGGGACTCGGCTTCGAAGACAAGTTCACCGAGGGCCGCGAGGAGATGGACTGGCTGCGCCACATGTATGAGGTGTCGCGCCAGGATGCGGCGCGCGTGGGCGTCGAGCTACCGAACTTCGATGGGTTCTGGGAGCAGGGCTACGCCGAAAGTCCGGCGCCGAAGACACCGCATACCGTGCTCTCGAAGTTCCGCGACGACCCCGCGGCGAGCCCGCTGAAGACTCCGTCGGGCAAGATCGAGATCTTCTGCGATCGCGTCGCGGGATTCGGCTACGACGATTGCCCCGGTCATCCCGTGTGGATGGAGCCAATCGAATGGCTCGGCTCCGACAAGGCCGCGACCTACCCCCTGCACATGATCTCGAACCAGCCGGCCGGCAAGCTGCACTCGCAGATGGATTTCGCGGGCGAAAGTGCTCACCTGAAGATCAACGGCCGCGAGCCGGTGCTGCTCAATCCCGATGACGCGGCGCGTCGTGGTATTCGCGAGAATGATATCGTCCGCGTCTTCAACGACCGAGGCGCGACGCTTGCGGCAGCCGTTATCACCGATGGCGTGCGCTCCGGGGTCATCCGGCTCTCAACCGGCGCCTGGTACGACCCCGCCGAGCCCGGCCGCCTTGGTGCCCTCGACAAGCACGGCAATCCGAACATGCTGACGCCCGACAAAGGCACGTCGAAACTCGGCCAGGGGCCGATCGCGCATACCGCGCTGGTCGATGTCGAGCGGTTCGACGGCGACCCAGGTGAGGTCACGGCGTTCAACCCGCCAAAGCTGGAGCGGCGGCAGTAGCGCCGCGACAGCGGTCGACGATCAGCCCGCTATTTTTCCCACAACGGCGTCTCGTTGACCGTCGAGACGTGCGCGGCCACGACTTTCCAACCGCGGTTGATTCCTTCCGACGCGGGAAAGCGCACGAAAGTCTGGCTCTGCCGGCCGATCAGATCTTTGCCGCGTACCTTGAACTCGAGATTGATGGTGGCGAAGTCGCGACCCAGCGTCAGGATCTCCAGCCGGATACGCCGCTCCTTGATGCCGGGCCCCGGCGGCCGCGCGACGCGATGCGCGTGAATCTCGTCAAAGCCGTAGCCGTTCTCGTGCAGCGCGTACCGGATCGTGTGCGGGCTCTGCCAGAACGTCGAATCCAGGACATCGACGTCCTTGTCGATCAGCGCCTGCTCGTAGCGTTCGAAGATCTGGCGTAGTTCCTCGACAACTTCGGGGATGTTCGGGGTGAGATCCTGTCCACTCATGCCGTCTCCGTTTCAACGCTCGTCGTCGCCACGCGCCTGATGCGCGAGCCGTCGGACGATGTTGGCACACTGGACCTCGCGCCATCAATCGCGGTTTGCACGGGCGCACCGACTGCGCACGCGCCGCTTGCCACCCTGTCGAGGGTGCCGCAATCTCGGGCTCTGGGCAGGATCCAAAACGGCGACAGGTGCAACGATGACCACCTACGATCTCGTACTTCGCGGCGGCACTGTCGGCACGGCCGGCGGCACATTCCGGGCCGATGTCGCGGTCAAAGGCGAAACGATCGTCGCTCTTGGCAACAATCTGGCAGCCGGCACGCGCGAGATCGATGCAACGGGGAAGCTCGTGCTGCCGGGTGGCATCGATGCGCACGCGCACATCGAGCAGCTCTCCGGCATGGGCGTGATGAATGCCGACACGTTCGCGAGCGGCACGGCGGCGGCGGCGCTCGGCGGCACGACGACGGTCATTCCTTTCGCCGCGCAGCATCAGGGCAAGAGCCTGGCCAAGGTCGTCGAGGACTATCATGTGCTGGCAAAGCGCGGCGCCGTCATCGACTACGCGATGCATATGATCATCGCCGATCCGACCGAGAAGGTGCTTACCGAGGAGCTGCCCGCGCTGATCAAATCGGGGCATGGCTCGATCAAAGTTTTCATGACCTACGAGAAAACCAAGGTCGACGACGAGCAGCTTCTCGATGTTCTGCTCGCGGCACGCACGCACAAGGCGCTCGTGTGTGTGCACGCGGAGAACAATGGCATGATCAGCTGGATGGGGCGGCGGTTGGTCGGAAAAGGGTACACCGCGCCCAAGTATCACACCGTCTACCATCCGCGATTGGCCGAGGCCGAAGCCTTTCATCGCCTGATCGCTTGCGCCGAACTGCTCGATCAGCCGATCATCATTTATCATGTGTCGACGGCCGAGGGCGCAGCGGTCATTCGCGAAGCACGCGGACGCGGGCTCAAGGTGTTCGGCGAAACGTGCACTCAATATCTTCTGCTGACGCGCGGCGATCTCGACAAGCCCGGGCTCGATGGCGCGAAGTGGGTCTGCAGTCCGCCACTGCGGACCGAGCGCGACCAGGAAGCCCTGTGGCGCGCGCTCGACCTCGGCGATCTGCAGTTCGTCTCGTCGGACCACGCGCCCTATACACTGGACGACAAGGGCAAGTTTTTGCGCGGCCCCAATCCACCTCGAACTCAGACTGCCGCTGCTGTTCGATGCGATCGTCTCGAAGGGCCGTTACGGCGTCGAGCAATTCGTGGCGTGGACGGCGACCGAACCGGCGCGCATGTATGGGCTCGATCCGAAGAAGGGCAGCATCGCGATCGGTGCCGATGCCGACATCTGCGTATGGGATCCCAAACGAAAGACCGAAATCGCCGATGCCGGTGTGCACGATGGCGCGGGCTACACGCCTTATACGGGGCGTACGATCACAGGTTGGCCGGTCGTGGTGACGCGGCGCGGCGCCGTCATCGTCGAGGATGGGAAGCTCAACGCGTCGCCGGGCTCGGGCCGCTTCCTGCCGCGCGAAGCTGGCCGGGCGGCGGAGCCAACGGGGCGGCTCTCACCGGAATTCGATCGGCAGCGCAACTTCGGCGCCGACCTCTACTGAGTGTCGGCCACTCGCTGCCGCTTCACCCCATGACCAGCTTGGGCAGCAACAGTGCGATGCTCGGCCACACATAGAGCATCGCGATCATCAGGAGTTGGAATGCGATAAAGGGCGTCGAGCCGATGATGACGTCCTGGATCGACTCGCCGGTCACGCCCTGCAGCACATAGAGATTGAGACCCACCGGCGGCGTGAGCAGTCCGACCTCGATCAGAATGCAAATGATCACGCCCATCCAGACGAGATCCATATGGGCGTTGGTCAGAATCGGGACGATGAACGGGATGGTGATGACCATCATCGCGATGCCATCGACGAACATGCCGAGCAGCAGGTAGACGCCCACGATCGCGAGGAAGATGTGCAGCGGCGTCATTTCGGCGGCGCCGATCCACGACACGACAGCCGCCGGGATTTGGAAATAAATCAGCGTCACCGACAAGATCTTGGCGGTGAAGATCACGAACAGGATCAGGCTGGTCTGACGCACGGTCGCGAGCGCGGCGCGCCACAGCACGCCGAACGTGAACGTGCCCGCCACAACCGCGATCAGGATCGAGAGAAACGCGCCGAGCGCCGCGACCTCGGTCGGGCTCGCGATCCCACCATAAATCCCACCGAGCACGACAACGATGAGGATGCCCATCTGCCAGAGCCCGATGAGCGCCTTGAAGCGCTCGCCAGGGCCGGCACGAACTTCGCGCGGCGCAAGCGATGGATCGAGGAGGCAGCGCACGGCGATGTAGAGCGCGTAGAGGAATGCCAGCGCGAGGCCGGGAATGAGACCCGCGAGGAACAGCCGGCCGATCGAGACCTCGGCCATGCTGCCATACACGATGAAGATGATACTGGGCGGGATGAGAATGCCGAGCGTACCGCCGGCCGCGATCGAGCCGAGAGCGATGGGCTTGCTGTAGTTGCGCTTCGCGATCTCCGGGAATCCGACCGAACCGATTGTTGCGGCTGACGCGACGCTCGAACCCGAGCAGGCGGCGAATATCGTACACGCCGCGATGTTGGCCTGGAGCAGCCCGCCCGGAATCCCGCTGACCACGGTCGCCGCGCGCAGGTAGATCGTGCTCATGATGCCGGACTGGAACAGGATCTCGCCCATGAAGATGAACATGGGGATCGCGACCAGGATGAAGCTCGTGTTCTGCTCCCACACAACCTTGCCGACGATGTCGACAGCGCGTTCCCAGCCGAGCACCTGTGTCAGGCCGATGATCCCTGACAGGCCAAGTCCGACGCCGACCCACACACCCGCGGCCAGCAGCAGCAGCGTTGCTGCCAGCGTGATTGAAATCGCCGGCATTGTCAGGGGTATCCTTCGAGTGATCAGGCCCTTCTGTCGGCAAATCACGCCCGGTCAACAGCGCGTTCATCGTGACGAAGAATCCGACGACCATCGTGAGCACCAGTACGGCTGGGCGTCATCAGCGGTGAATCACTGATGATTCCGCGATCATAGAAGTTCGCAAAGCGCGTCCACGTGCCGAGCAGGAGCAGCACCGAGAAGATGATGCCGGCGGCGTAGGCGAATACCTCCAGCGCGGCCCGTATCCGACCCGACACCAGATTGGTCAGCACATCGATCCGGATGTGGGCATCCTGGCGGACATTCGGCGCAAGACCGAGGAAGACGATCGCGATCAGGAGGTACGATGAAACTTCGTCGGCCCACAGTGTCGGACTGTTGAAGACGTAGCGGGCGATGACGTCGACCGTGGTCAATCCCATCATCGCCACGACGCAGACGACGCCGACGGCCGTGAGGCCGAAGGCAATCGCCGAAAGCGCGCGTTCGGGCATGTGCATCATCGCCTGATCGCCAACCAGCCGTCACGCACCACGTTCATCTCACTTCTTCTTCGCGTTGTATTCGTCGATCATCGCCTTCGCTTGATCGTAGATCTTGCGGCCATCCGGCTTCAGGCGCTTCACCCAGTTGTCGACGACGGTGCCGGCCGCCTTCGTCATCGTCTCGCGATCCGCCGGCGAGACAGGAACCGCGGTCATGCCTTCCTTGACCAGCCATTGGCGACCGTTGGTCGCGCCGCCGTGCGTGCCCTTGCGAAGCTCCGCGAGATAGCCTGGCAGCGCGTCCATCACCGCCTTGCGCGACTCGGCCGGGAGCGCGTCGAGCGCCTTCTGGTTCACCAGCACGAAGAAGCCGGCGCCAGCGCTGCCGACGTCATAGATGTACTTGGTGACCTCGTAGCCCTTGTTGAAGAAATGCGGCGCGTCGGCGACCCAGTTGCCGTCCAGCAGGCCTTGCTGCAGGCCCGTGTAAATCTCGGACGGCGCCACCGACACCGGCGTCAGGCCGATCAGGCGGCTGAACTCGGTCTCGGTCGGTCCTGCCGACCGAATCTTTCGCCCCTTGAGATCGGCGAGCGATTTGATTTCGGTCTTTGTGTAGATCATGCGCGGCTCGGCCTGCAGGATGCCGGCCAAGTAGATCCCGTAGTTCTTCGCGAGATACTCGCGATAGGCGGGGGTCAACGCATCCCACAGCTTGACGCGGAACTCATAGTCCCACGGCACGAACAGCGGCAGATCGAGCAGTTCGAGCGGCTGCGCTTCACCGGCGACATGGAAGCCGGCCACGCGATAGATCGCCGTCAGGTTCTTGGAGACGGCGTCGAGCGAGTCTTTGCCCTTGAACAAAGATTCGGTGGGATAAACGGCGATCTTCAGTTTGCCATCGGTGGCCTTGTCGACGGTCGCCGCGAACTGCGTCGCAGCCTTCGGCCCCCAGTGAGAGGCGGCGTCGACGTCGCCGAGCGTCCAGTTGACCTGCGCATGCGCCGACGGCGCACCCATCAGCGCCGCACACAGCAAAAAGAGCCCGAGCAGGGAAAACCGCTTCATCGCTTCCTCCGGATTTCATCGTTTTTTGTGGATGTGCCGCCGCGGCCGATGGGCCTCGACAACACTCAGGGATTGGGCGAATTTCTGCGCTCCGGGAATAGCGATGTCAATGAGCGTTCAGTCATCCAGCGTTGCATCAGGTGATGGGGGGGGCAATGGCGAGGATGGCTGGGGCGGGAGGGTTCGAACCTCCGCATGGCGGAATCAAAGTCCGCTGCCTTACCACTTGGCTACGCCCCACCACGATGCCGCGCGTACAACGCCGGCATCAAACACTCGTCGACCGCTGAAGCTCGATCCCGAACGCCGACCAGAAGCTGGGCTCGGGGCGGCATCGGACAGCCACTCGTGCAACCGGCCTCCGGAGCGCGGCGGACCATACTCTGTCCGCTCTATGCCCGCAACCGCACCCTCGACGTACCCCAAAATCGCTCACCGCGCGTGGCTCCCGGCAGGGCCGATGCTGTGGACGGACAGGCTCGGGCGGTTCGCACCGCCCGATCGCGGGCTTGATACCCGACGGAGGCGTGGCCGAGTGGCTTAAGGCGGCGGTTTGCTAAATCGTTGTACTTGGAAACGGGTACCGGAGGTTCGAATCCTCTCGCCTCCGCCAGATCAGCGTCCCCTAACCATCGGTTCGGGTTGACGGTTTTGGTGCTCACTATTGTTGGCACTCCCCCAGTTGCCTTGCCCCCCCTGTAGGTCACCAAGCCCCTAGTGCCGTTGTTGCGAAGGCACGCGCCCCGCGATCTCCCATCCTAGACGGGCTACTTCTTCTTTTTCTTCGTCGCGACTTTCTTGACGGGTGCATCGTCGCCGGCACCGAAGCCCGAGAACAGCGACGAAATCGGCGCGGACGTGCTGACGCCCGAATAACTCGAGACGACACGAACGGCAGTGCCGACCTTCGCGAGCGTCGCGAGATGGGTCACGTGAGCGTTGGTGAGCCGGAAGCAGCCCGACGATGAAGCCCGGCCGATCGAGCGTGCGTTATTGGTGCCGTGAATCCGGTAGATCGAACTCCCGAGATACATCGCCTTTGCGCCGAGCGGATTGATGAGGCCGCCAGAGACCGTGATCGGCAGGCCCGGCTGGCGCTTGTGCATCTCCGGGGGCGGC
>LNEA01000261.1 GCA_001464855.1 Rhizobiales bacterium Ga0077530 | reverse complement strand
GCGAAGGCGCCGACGAGCTTCGCGCCGGCGCCGAGGGCCGCCTGCCGTGCGGCTTCCGCCGTCAATTCCTTGACGAGGCCGATGGTGACCATCTTGAGGCCGCCCGCTGCCGAGGAGGTCGCGAGACGATGCGTGAAAGTGGGGAGCCCGCCGAGTTTCGTGCCGAGCGTGACCAGCGCCTGATCGAGGCCGACCGTCACGTCGGTGGTGACGGTCGACGGGCCTTGGGCCGATGCCAGCACGCGGGGCGCGTCGAGATCGACGGCGCGCAGCTTCGTGTAGGTGGAACCGAAGTCGATGAGGAGGGCCGCGCGCATCTCGGATCGGGCTCAGGTGGTTGCAGTGGTGCGGGCGCGCGCGGCGAAATCGGCATTGAGCGCGTCGACGACAGCCTGTGTGCGGGTGCCAGGCGGGAAGGCGCGGTCGAAACCCATGCCGAGGAACGTGCGCTCGGTTTCTTCCCAGCTTCGTTTGCCGACGACGAGGTTGCCCCCGACGTAAAGGAGGATGTCGTCGAGGCCGGCTTCGAGGCATTGTTCGCGAAAGCCTCGGCAGTCGAGTTCGCCGAGGCCATAGAGGGAGGAGACGAGAATGGCATCGGCGGCCGTCTCGACTGCGGCCTTGATGAAATCGGCGGACGGCGTCAGCGCTCCGAGCGCGATCACGGTAAAGCCGGCCTTTTCGAGCGCCATCGAGAGAATGCGATTTCCCACGATATGGGTGTCCGAGCCGATCACGCCAGTGATGAGCGTGCGGTTGATAGCGGCGCCGATGGCGTGCGGGGTCTGCGCGGTACTCTCGGATATCGTCATGTCATCCATCGCCATTCATGTGAGTGGGCTGTGGGCGCCTGAGCGGACGTGGCCGATACGGGTCGCCGCGATGCGGATATCGTCAAGGACCAGCGGGGGCCCGGCGCGCAACTGCATTTCGCCACGCTCGACAGCAATCGGAGGTGCCGCGAGAGGCGACTGCTGGCGGAGGAAGCCATTCATCTCTCCGGCGTTGGTGATGTAGCGGCGCGCGACGCACGCCTCCATCCAGCAGCCGAGATCGCTCGCGACGCCGTTGCCGAGGACCGGTTCCATGCCGAGGTTGCGGATCAGGGTCAGCCCTTCGGCGAGCGCGGTAAGGCTCACCATTTTCATGAGCTTCAGTTTCACGAAGCGGGCGCCGAGCGCGGCGGCGCGCTTGATGTCCTCGAGGCCGTAGATGGATTCATCCAGCATGAAGGGAACGGTACTGGCCTTGGCGATCGCCGCCGCAGCGTCCCAGTCGTCGGCGTGGCATGGCTGCTCAAGCAATTCGATTGAGTCGGGTACGAGTGAGGATGCAAAGTGCACGCCGTCGGCGGGAGTGTAGCCCTGGTTGGCGTCGATGCGCAGTTTGACGCGCCCGGCGTTGCATCTCTGAATGAAGGTGATGCGCTCGAGATCGGTGTCTACATCAAAACCGGCCTTGATCTTGAGCGTGCCATAGCCGGCCTCGATCGCGGCTGCGATTTCGCGCTCGATTGCGGCGAAGTTGATCGCATTGATGCCGGCAAGCAGTGGCACCCCTTGATCCGCATCGATGGCCAGCAGCGGATGGTGCTCCGCCATCTCGATGGCGGTGATGAAAGCCGTGAGGGTGAACGGCGCATCGGCGAGGTCGCGATGGGCGAGCGCGCGCGCCGCCTCGGGGCTCAGCCGCAGGAGCTTCGGCCCCAGGGCCTGCGCGCGCCGCCACGCGTCCTCGATCGTCTCGCTGGTGTAACCGGTGAGGATCGTCGCTTCGCCGTAGCCGACACTTCCACCGATCACGATGCGCGCCAGGATGGTGTCGAACGCGGTGACGGCGCCGAGCGAGAGCTTGTAGGGCACCTTCAGCGGCAGCCTCACGCGATCAAGTCGGACGTCTTCGATCATGACTGTGCCCTCGCGCGCGTGGCGCGGCCTTCGATGATTGTGTGCGCGGCGGCGGCCTGCGCGAGCGGGAATGTCCGGTCAATGGCGACGTGCAGCGCGCCCTCGCGGTGGGCGCCGAAGAGGTCGGCGGCGCGGGCGCGGATTTCGTCGGTGGTGGTCATGTAGTCGGCGAGGTGCGGCCGGGTCAGGAATACCGAGCCGGCTTCAGCGAGGTCGAGCACGGAAACCGGATCGGGCTGGCCGGAGCTGGCGCCGAAGCTGATGCAGACGCCGCGGCGGCGGAGTGCGCGCAAGCTGCGCGGCAGCGTATCGCGGCCAACCGAGTCGTAGGCGACGTCGACGCCGCGGCCATCGGTGAGGCGACGCACCTCGTCGCCGAAATCGACGTCGCGGTAGAGGATGACATGATCGGCGCCACGATCGCGCGCGATTTGGGCTTTGTCGGCGCTGCCGACGGTGGTGATGACAGTCGCGCCGGCGCGTTTGGCGAGCTGGATGAGAAGCTGCCCGACCCCTCCTGCGCCGGCATGTATGAGGCAGGTGTCGCCGCGCTTCAGCGGGAACGCCGAGTGAGTGAGGTAGTGCGCCGTCGAGCCTTGCAGCATCAGTGCGGTGGCGATTGCGGGGGCCGTGCCGTCGGGCACGGGAACGAGCTTCCAAGCGGGGACGACGGCGTATTCGGCATAGCTGCCGCGGGAGAGGCAATAGGCGACGGTCTCTCCGATGCGCAAACCCGAGACGCCGTCACCGAGATGCTCGATGCGACCGCATCCTTCCATACCCAGCGTCAGGCGTAGCTGCCGTCGCGCATGTAGACGTCGATGTAGTTGATGCCGGCATGGGCGAGGCGAACCAGAACCTCGCCGGGATCGGGACGCGGGATCGGTACATCGACCAGCGTCAGACGCTCGGGACCGCCGAAGTGTTCGACCTGGATGGCCTTCATCGAGCTCCGTCCCACGTCTGTGATCTCAGCACTTTTGTCCCATGAGAGTGTAGCCGTCTGTCAGTTCGCTGACATGACCGACCGCTCCGATTTGAAGGAGCAAAAATTGCAATCATCCGAGCCAGTCGCTCACCAGCGGATAGACCAGGGCGAGGAACACGAGCACCATGAGTGAGCCGCTGACGGGGCGTGTGAAGAAGATCGTCCAATCGTTGGAGAAACTGATCATCGTCGTCATGAAGCTCGTCTCGGCGAGCGGCCCGAGGATGGCGCCGAGCACCATTGGCGCGATGGGGAAACGGAAGCGCTCGAAGAGGTAGCCAAGGATGCCGAACGAGACGATCACCCAGAGGTCACCGGTCGTGGAGCGTGAGGCCATGGCGCCCATGAAGCAGAACATGACGACGAAGGCGGACGTGATCGCTTCCGGGAACGCGAGCACGCGGACCAGCAGCTTGATCGCGAAGTAGCCGATGATGCACATACCGATCACGCTGGCGAATACCGCCGCGAAGACTGCGTAGACGACGTCACCCGACTTGAAGAAGACGTGCGGGCCGGGCTGGATGCCCTGGAGCATGAAGGCGGCCATGATGATGGCAGTGGCGCCCGAGCCGGGGATGCCCATGGTCAGGAGCGGGACCATGGCGCCGCCGACGGAAGCCGTAGCGGCCGATTGTGGGGCGACAATCCCTTCGGGAATGCCAGTGCCGAGTTCGCGGCGACGCTTGCCGTATTGGCTTTCGAGGCCGTAGCTGACGAAAGAGGCGATGGTGGCGCCCGCGCCCGGGATGACGCCGGTGAGAAAGCCGACCACCGACCCGCGGATGAGGCTCGCGCGCACAGCGAAAGCCCATCGGCGAGAGGTTGACCGACGACGAGCGCTGCTCCATGCGCGAGAGTACCTCGCCGAGGCCATAGGCGCCGACCATGACGAGGAGATATTCGACGCCGTCGGCCAACACCGGGACGCCAAAGTCGAACCGCAACTCGCCATAGGTGGGATCGGTGCCGACGCTCGAGAAGAGAAGGCCGAGGGCCAACGAGATGAGCGCCTTGGGCAGCGAGCTGCCGCCGAGCGAGACTACCGAGGTCAGGCCGAGCAGGATCACCGCGAAGTATTCGGGCGTCGACAGTTTCAGCGCGATCACGGCGACGGGGCCGGACAGGAACACCATCGCGATCGCAGCGAAGAGGCCGCCGGCGAGAGCCGCAAAAAGCGTCCACCCGAGAGCGAGTGCGGGTTCACCGGCGCGCGCCATCGGGTATCCGTCCCAGAGCAGCGGCACGTCGATTGGTTCGCCGGGAATGCGGAACAGGATCGAGGTGAAGGCGCCGCCGTAGGTGCCGGAGACGTACATGGCGGTGAGCAGGATGACAGCGGGCGTGATGCCCATGCCGTAGGTGAAGGGGAGCGCGAGGACGACGCCCATCACAAGCGTAAGGCCCGGGAGGACGGCCACCAGCAGCCCGAGAACCAGACCGATGACGAGGAACATCAGGTTGAGCGGCTGGAAGACGGTGCCGAAGCCGTGCATCAGATGGATGAGCGTATCCATCAGCGAACTCCCAGGAGCGCCATCAGCGCCAGGGTCAATTCCTTGAAGGGTCCTTCTCCGTGCGGCAGCGAGACGTACACGACGCGCTGGAAGACGATGAAGAAGACGAAGGCGCCGATGAGTGAGATGACCGCCGCCCTCAGTACGCGTGTGTAGCCAGCCGCCAGCATGATCGCCAACAGCAGGAGAAATGTCGCGACTAGAAAGCCGACATATGGGATGACGGCGACGTAGCCGAGCATGGCGGCGATGCCGGCGACGGCGAATCGCGGGTGACGCTCACTAGCGCCGTCGGTCGCCGCGGCGAGGTCCTGGCGGGCATCTTTTTCGTGGCCAGCCGAGCGGCTGGCGTTGGCGATCAGAATGCTGGTCTCATCGTCGGCGCGCGACTTGAAGAATGCCTCGGCGATGCCCCAAACCGCGGCGCCGATCAAGAGGACGAGAATGATCTTCGGCCACAAGTCGGGACCGGCGCGGCCGAGTGTGGTTTTGATCGCAAAGTCGTTGGCAACCGTCCACAGCCAGATCCCTGCGGCGAGCACGATCACGAACGGCCCGGCGCGCCGCGCCAAGTCCAATAGCGGCATGGAGCCTGCCCTCACCGCGCTATTGCCAGATCGATTTGAGCGTCTCGATCTGCTCGGCGATGTAGGCGGTCGCCGCATCTCCGACGATCACGCTGTTTGGGTCGGCCCATGCTTCCTGGAGAAATTTTTTGAACTCGGCGCTGCCGCCGGCTTTTGCCGTTTCCTCGCGCAGCAGCTTCATTCGTTCCGGCGGCGTGCCCGCCTTCGCCATGAGCGTGCGGTATTGGTCGAGCACCAGGTTCATGCCGAGTTCTTTGGAAATCGGGATGTCGGTGAAGGGATGCACCTTTTCGTTGGAGAGGAACATCACCGGGCGCAGTTGCTTGTTGTCGATGAAGGAGCGGACGTCGCCCGCCTGCTCGTAGACAAGGTCGGCATGACCGCCGAGCACGGAGGCGTAGCGCTCCGCGGGTTTCGCGAAGGGCACGGCGATGAGCTTCAGCCCGCGATGCTTTTTGAGCTGCTCGATGGCGAGTTCGTCGGGTGTGCCGAGGCCGGTCACGCCGACCTTGAGTTCGGTCGTCTTCGCTTTGGCTTCGACATCGGCCCAGGTTTTGAAGGCGCCACCTTCCTGGACGAAGAAGCCGGACGGCTGTTTGATCAGCACGGCCACCGTCGCGAGGTTGTCGAGGGTCCAGCGTTGCGCGCGCGGAGCGGCGAGGAGCGAAAGCGTGTCGGCTGTGACGAGGCCGAGCTGATAGCCTTCGGGATTGCCGTTGAGCAGCTTGTTGAGGCCGGTGACGCCGGAACTGCCGGCGACGTTCTCGACGGGCAGCGAGACCTTCAATGCGGGTTCGAGAAGCTTACCGATCATACGGCCGGTCTGGTCGGCGCCGCCACCTGGCCCCCAAGTGACGATTATTTCGATCGGGCGGGTGGGATAGTCCTGAGCCGCGACTGGCGTGAACGTGGTCGCAATGAGAGCGCCGGCTGCGGCAACTGCCGCAACCAAGCGCGCGCCAACGGGCGTGAGCGTGGCGTGGTGCATCAATCTACAGTCCTCCCCGGACCAAATCATTGTTTTGGTTGCGCCTTCAGCGGGCGCATTTGGATGATAGTCGGGCGCCGATCTGAAATATGTCAGCGCGGTGACATTGGGCGCGCTGGGACTGCTCAAACCTTGCGGCGGTGATCGCTACGGCAGCAGGCTGTTAAGTCCGGCGACATCGTCGATAAACAGGCGACGGCCAGACTTGGAAATGTAACCCGCCTGGGCGAACCGGCCGAGGATGGCGGTCACGGTCTGACGGCGCGAATTGACGAGCTGCGCCAGTTCCTCGTGCGTGAGTTGGATCTCCGGCCGCGCCCCGAAATTCTCAATCGATTTGTCGCGCCGGGAGACCGCCAGCAGCACCCGCGCCAGCCGCTGCTCGACGCTCTGCGCCTGGAGGTCGCCGACTCGGAAGTGAAAATCGCGCATTCGGTCGACCAGCAGCCGGATCAGGCTGAG
>LNEA01000260.1 GCA_001464855.1 Rhizobiales bacterium Ga0077530 | reverse complement strand
CAGCGGACAATAAGATCCGCCGCGTCGTGATGTGCTCGGGCAAGATCTATTACGATCTCTACGAGGCACGCGAGGCGGCCGGCATCGACGACGTCTATCTGCTGCGCGTGGAGCAGCTCTATCCGTTCCCGGCGCGCGCGCTGATCCAGGAGCTTTCGCGGTTCCCGAAAGCTGAAATGGTCTGGGCACAGGAAGAGCCGAAGAACATGGGCGCGTGGTCGTTCATCGAGCCGGGACTCGAGTGGGTGCTCGATCAGGTCAAGGCGAAGCACGCCCGCCCGCGTTACGCGGGACGGGCTGCATCTGCCGCGACGGCAACGGGCCTCGCGAAGAAGCACGCCGAGGAGCAGAAGGCTGTGCTCGATCAGGCGCTCCTCTGAGGGCCCTCGAGATTTAGGAATGTGCGCGACCGATGCGCGGTCCGCGCAATAAAGAGGCGGATGATATGGCAATCGATATCAAGGTGCCGACGCTCGGCGAATCGGTAACCGAGGCGACCCTTGCCAAGTGGTACAAGAAGGCCGGCGACGCGGTGGCGGTGGACGAGCCGCTATGCGAACTCGAGACCGACAAGGTGACAGTCTGTCGGTCGGCGAAGGCGAGACGGTTGCCGTCGGCGCCGTGATCGGCCGCTTGAACGAGGGCGGCGGTGGCGCCGCGAAGGCTGCGCCGGCAGCGGCTCCTGCGAAGGCACCCGCACCTGCTCCCGAGAAGAAAGCGCCGGCTCCGGCTGCCGCGTCGTCGGGTCCTGCAATGCCGCCCGCCCCTTCGGCTGCAAAGATGATGAAGGAAAAGGGCATCGCCGAAGGTGATGTCGCCGGCTCGGGCAAGCGTGGGCAGGTGCTGAAAGAGGACGTGCTCACCGCCGAGGCCCGCCCGAAAGCGGCGCCGGCTGCTGCGCCGACATCAGCGCCGGCCGCCTACACGTCGCCAGTGCCCGCGGTGCCGAGCCAGCAGATGCGGCTGCCATCGGCGGCCAACGATGAGGCGCGCGAGGAACGCATCCGCATGACGCGGCTGCGCCAGACGATCGCGCGCCGCCTCAAGGACGCGCAGAACGTCGCGGCGATGCTCACGACCTTCAACGATGTCGACATGACCGCCGTCATGGCGATGCGCAACCAATACAAGGAGCTGTTAGTTTCTTCGTGAAGGCGTGCATCCAGGCGCTGAAGGAGATCCCGGCGGTCAACGCCGAGATCGACGGCACCGACGTCATCTACAAGAACTACTACCATATCGGCGTCGCGGTCGGGACCGAGAAGGGTCTCGTCGTGCCGGTGATCCGCGAAGCGGATCGCATGAACCTCGCCGAGATCGAAGCCAAGATTTCCGACTTCGGCCGCCGCGCCCGCGACGGCAAGCTCGGCATCGACGAAATGCAGGGCGGCACGTTCACGATCTCGAATGGCGGCGTCTACGGTTCGCTGATGTCGACGCCGATACTCAACGCGCCGCAGTCCGGCATCCTCGGGATGCACAAGATCGAAGAGCGCCCGGTCGTGCGTAACGGGCAGATCGTCATACGGCCGATGATGTATCTGGCGCTGAGCTACGACCACCGTCTGGTCGATGGCCGCGAGGCGGTCACTTTCCTCGTGCGCGTCAAGGAATGCCTCGAGGATCCGCAGCGGTTTGTGCTGGAGCTTTAGGCGCGCATCGGCGGAGACAGTAATGAGTCCGAACCGCCGCCCGATCGGCGTCTGGATCACAACGATCTATTTGTTCGTGCTCCTTGCGCTTGGCGTCTTTTATCTTGTCTTGGCGATTGACGCGGCGAATGCACAGATTGTAGTCCACCAAGCAGTGGGGGTGCTGATTGTGCTTTCGGGCATATTGCTGTTGGGCTTCCTCAGCAAGTGGTCCGTCCCGATAATCGGTCTCATGGCGACACTTCAAGCGAGCACATTTCTGTCCTACCTGATGACCGACGGCTCACAGTTCATTGTGGTTCAGGGTTCGGCTGCCGTCATGCAAACATTCCTGGTCGCATTCAACTTCATGCCGTTGGCGATCCTGGCGGCCACTCTCGCGGCGCTGCTATACACAGCTTGGCTTTGGCATGCCGGTACTCTCACATGATCGAATGCTGCTCTCAAAGCTGAGTTGAGCAGTATCGCAAGCAACGGAACGGTTGGTTATCATGTCCTACGACCTCATCGTCATCGGCACCGGCCCCGGCGGCTATGTGTGTGCGATCCGTGCAGCCCAACTCGGGATGAAAGTCGCCGTCGTCGAGAAGCGCGCGACGCATGGCGGCACTTGCCTCAACGTCGGCTGCATCCCCTCGAAGGCGCTGCTGCACGCGAGCGAGCTGTACCATGAGGCGCAGCACGGGTTCGCTGCGATGGGTATCGACGCCAAGCCGACGATCGATGTCGCGCGGATGCTCGCCTACAAGGACGAGGGCGTGAAGGGCAACACGGTCGGTATCGAGTTCCTGTTCAAGAAGAACAAGATCACGGCGTATCACGGTCTCGGTCGCATTGCTGCCGCCGGCAAGGTTGAGGTCGTGTTGACGGCGGGTGGCACCGAGACGCTCGAAGCCAAGCACATCGTCATCGCGACCGGCTCGGACGTCGCGAAGCTTCCCGGCATCGAGATCGACGAGAAGCAGGTCGTATCGTCGACCGGTGCGCTGCTGCTCGACACGGTGCCGGAGAAGATGCTGGTGGTCGGCGCCGGCGTCATCGGGCTTGAACTCGGCAGCGTGTGGCGCCGCCGATCGCATCATTCCGGGTATGGACCTCGATGTCGCCAAGAGCTTCCAGCGCATCCTCGGCAAGCAAGGTTTTGCCTTCAAGCTCGGCTCGAAGGTGACAGCGATCAAGACGTCGAAGAGCGGCTGCACGGTTACCGTCGAGCCCGCGAAGGGTGGCGATGCCGAGCAGATCAAGACCGACGTCGTGCTCGTCGCGATCGGGCGCGTGCCGTACACGAGCGGACTTGGACTGGAAGAAGCCGGCGTCAAGCTCGACGAGCGCAAGCGCGTCGCCGTCGATGAGCATTTCCAGACCAGCGTGCCTGGCATCTACGCGATCGGCGACGTCATTGTCGGCCCGATGCTCGCGCACAAGGCCGAGGAGGAGGGCGTCGCTCTCGCCGAGATGCTGGCGGGTCAGGCGGGGCACGTGAACTACGGCGCCATACCCAGCGTGATCTATACCGCGCCCGAAGTCGCGTCCGT
>LNEA01000259.1 GCA_001464855.1 Rhizobiales bacterium Ga0077530 | reverse complement strand
GCAAGCCAACTCAGTGACCCGCACCTCCGCCTTTTCGACTGCACCATGCATCTAACGCCCAAGCCCGACAACTCGGGCCAGGAGGTCACGAGCGGCCGCGCCGACTACCTCAAGGGCCACATTCCCGGCGCCGCCTTCATCGATCTCGCCGCCGACCTGTCGGACACGTCGAACCCACACCGGTTCTCGGCGCTCGGGCCGGAAGAGTTCGCCGCCGCCGCCGGACGCTTCGGCATCGGCGACGGCAGCCGGGTCATTCTCTACGACGGCGGCTACAATGCCTGGGCCGCGCGCGTGTGGTGGATGCTCAAGCGCAACGGTTTCGACAATGCGTCAGTGCTCGACGGCGGCTTCATCAAGTGGCGCGACGAGGAGCGCCCGCTCGCAACCGAGGTCACCACATACCGGGCTTCTTCGCCGACAAGGCGCGCGTCGCCGCCGCCATCGACGCTCCCGACGTCCGCATCGTCAACGCGCTGATGCCCGAGCAGCACGCTGGCAAGGGTGGCGTCCATTACGGCCGCGCCGGTCGCATCCCCGGAAGCTGCAACGTCGCCTCGCGCGGTCTGCTCGATCCCAAGACGAACGCGCTGCTCCCGATCGACGAATTGCGCCGCCGGTTCGGAGACGCCGGCCTGCTCGGCGAGGAACGCGTCATCGCCTACTGCGGCGGCGGCATCGCGGCGTCGCTCACCGCCCTCGCGCTCGCTGCCTTGGGCAAAGATGACGTCGAGGTCTACATCCACTCGCTGCAGGAATGGGCGAATGATCCTGATATGCCGATGGAGGTGGGGTAAGGGGAGAGGGAGACCGCGCATTCGGCGCGCGAGTGGGCTACCGCCGACACCCGTCCGGGGAGACCCCGGTCCCCCCGTTTTGAACTTTTGAGTGTGGACCTACGGTGGCGGCCGAAGGCCGCGAGGTAAAATCGCCAACCGGCGAGGCAGCCCCGCGGCGGCAGTAGCCGAAGGCGTTGCCGACCGCGGCAAAAAAACCTACCGCTCTGCCGACTTCTTCGTCGTGGCGCCCTTGTCGGTGGCAGACGCGGTGTTCCACCCGAAAATCTGGCTGAGCTTGCGCTCGCGCTCGGTGTCGACGCTGACCGTCGCGGTCATGCCGGCACGCAACGGCATCTCGCCGGCCGGCCCTTCGATACGGAGCCGCACGGGCAAACGCTGGACGACCTTGACCCAGTTGCCGGACGCGTTCTGCGGCGGCAGCAGGGCGAACTCGGCACCCGTCGCCGGGCTGATGCTTTCAACGCGCGCCTTCCACGTCACATCCGGATAGATGTCGAGGATGATCGTCGCCCTCTGGCCCGGCCGCACGTGCGTGAGTTCGGTCTCTTTAAAATTCGCTTCGACCCAGGTCTCGGCGTCGCTGACGATGGCGAACAGCGGCGTCGCCGCGCGGATCTGTTCACCCGGCAGGAGCTTGGCATTGACCACGCGACCGCTCACGGGCGCAACGATGCGGGTGCGCACCAGCTCAAGACGCGCGCGATCACGCTGAGCCGACATTTCGCGAACGAGGGCGTGCTCTTCGGTCGGCTTGTCGGCGCGCCCACCAAGCGAGGTCAGAATGCGCGCCATCTTCTGCTCGATGACACCGATGCGGGCGCGCGCGACTGTCAGGTTGCTCTCGGCCTCTTCGGCGCGGAAAGCGAAACCGACGCCCTTGTCGCTGAGCTGCTGCTGGCGGCCGTGCTGCGCCTGGAAGAAGGCGATACGGCTCTGCGCTTCGGCAAGCTCCATCTGCGCCTCGGCATATTCGGCACGGAAACCGGCGACGCGCGAGCGGGTCTGGTCGAGTTCAGCTTCGGCTTTCGCGAGCGCGATCGCATAGGGCTCGGGATCAACGGTCAGCAGGACATCGCCAGCCGAGACGTGCGCGTGCTCACGCACTTTGACATCGATGATGCGCCCGGCAACCTCGGAGGAGACCTGGACGATGTCCGCCTTGACGTAGGCATTCTCGGTCGCCACATAGCGCCCGCTCCACAACCACCATGTGCCTGCACCCGCTACCAGGAGCATGGGGACGACCACCAACAGAATGGGGCGTGTCCAACGCATCGGTTTCCTGCCTATATCGCTTGTTGTTGTTCGATTTCGACGCCATCGACGTCGTCAATGCCTTCGAGTTCCGAAAGCGAAATCCTCGGGTCGTTCGCGGCCATCGCGGAGAGCTGCGCCTTCACCTTGCTCATCAGAGCAACGAGGCGCGATTGTTCGGTGTCCGACAGCCCGGACAGTGCATCACGCACTGTTGCATCCGCAAGCGGTGCAATCGCGGCATGTACCCGTGCGCCCTGCTCCGTGAGGTAGATCCGGTTGACGCGACGGTCACTTGGCTCGGCCCGGCGCTCGATCCAGCCCTTCTGCTGAAGGCGGTCGACGATTCGGCCGGCCGGCGCCTTCTCGATTTCCATCATGTCGGCGAGTTCGGACTGGCTCACGCCTGGGCGCCGATTGACCCGCGTCAACGCAAGCCACTGGGCGCGCGTGAGGCCGAGTTCACGCACGCGGCGCGCAAATACCGTGCGGAACAGCCGCGCCGTATCCGCAGTCAGCCAGCCGAATTGGAGTGTGTCGCGATCCGGCACTTTTCACCGCCGCTAAGAACCATAATAGTAATCCTAGTTATTATCATCCCGGACATTATCGTCAAGTAAACGGCACGGCATACGAGCAATGCGCACACTGCCTACGGGACGAACCGCGCCTTGCGTAATTCGGACAGTTGTTCGAGCATCCGGTCCTCGCTGTCGAAGCATTCGGTGAAGCCGAGTTTCCGGGCGCGGGTGGTGTCCGACATCTGGTCCCATGACGCCTTGAATACGTAATTGCCGAACCCCCAGTTGGTCGCCTTGGCGAACGGCACGC
Organism: Rhizobiales bacterium Ga0077530; assembly: GCA_001464855.1. Taxonomy (GTDB): domain Bacteria; phylum Pseudomonadota; class Alphaproteobacteria; order Rhizobiales; family Hyphomicrobiaceae. The sequence continues at coordinate 3,916 of LNEA01000259.1, read as the reverse complement.
GCATCAGGTCGTGCTCCGCAACCATGCGGTCCCACAGTGGGCCTTTGTCGGCCATGAAGCTCACGAGGTCGATCGTTTGCACGGGGCCGGCCTTCATGCCGAAGAGGTCGGCGATTCGAGGCCACAGGCTCTCCCAGCGGAAGAAATCGCCGTTGGTGATGTTGAAAGCCTGATTGGCGCAGGCGGGGGTCGTCGCGGCCCACACCGCGGCGCGCGCGAGGAGACCGGCGTCGGTCACCTGATAGACAGAGCGGTAGTGACCATCATTGCCGGGGAATTTCAAAGGCAGGCCCAGTTCCTTCGAGATTGCCGCATAAACGGCCAGCGTCGAGAGCAGATTCAAGGGATTGCCGACTTTGAAGCCCATGACCGTGTGCGGCCGAATGCAGGACCAAGTCCATGACTTGCCAGCCTGCAAATTGGCCACGTAATCCTGCTGATCAAAATAGAAATTCGGCGCCATGTGGCGCGGGTCATCCTCCTTGGCCGGCGTCTTGAAGGCGCCGATGTGCGACCCGTAGTACTTCGTTCCCTGCATCACTTGTATGTGGCGCAGGCCCTTCGACGCTGCCGCGACAGGCTCGACGGCGTTGGTCAGAAGCGCCAGGTTGGCCTCGACATTGCCGTTTGCCGGTAGATGCTGCTCGTTCGGCGACAGCGGAATAAATCCGCAGAAAAAAATGTGCGTGACGTCGGAGAGGCCGGCGAGCTTGGCGCGCGCGTCCTGCGCATCGAGCAGGTCGACGCCGATCCAGCGGACGTTGGCAGGCGGCTTTTCCGCTGGTGGATTGCGGCAGAGGCCGGTCACCGTCCACCCCTCGCGACTGGCAATCTCGTTGAGGATGTAGCCGCCGGTGATACCCGTCGCGCCGATGATCATCGCGTGATTCATGTTCATTCCTCACAATGCGGCGCCACGCCACTTGTATCTGCGGCCGTGTCCGGGCATGTCTCTCGAACGAGTCCGCGATCCGCTCAATCCTACACGAGAGGCGCATGAAAGCCCGTATCCGCATCACGCTCAAGAATGGCGTCCTCGATCCCCAGGGCAAGGCCATCCAGAACGCACTGGGCAGCCTCGGCTTTGCCGGCGTCTCGGATGTGCGCCAAGGCAAGTACATCGAGATCGATCTCGCCGCGACCGACGAGGCCGCAGCACGCGCCGAGGTCGACCGGATGTGCCGCGAGTTGCTCGCGAATACCGTGATCGAGGACTACGCGTTCGAGCTCGCTAAACCATAGGCCTCGCGGAGCAGGGATCGCGCCCATGAAAACCTCGGTGATCGTGTTTCCCGGCACCAACCGCGAGCGGGATGTCGCGGATGTCCTCGCGGCCGTGACCGGCTCGCCCGCGCAGATCGTCTGGCACGGCGACAGCGAAGTGCCGCAGTCCGATCTCATCGTGCTGCCCGGCGGGTTCTCGTTTGGCGACTACCTGCGCTGCGGGGCGATGGCCGCGCACTCACCAATCATGCGTGACGTTGTCGCCAAGGCCAAGGCCGGCGTGCCGGTGCTCGGGATCTGCAATGGCTTCCAGATCCTCTGCGAAACCGGCCTTTTGCCGGGCATCCTTCAGCGCAACGCGTCGCTGAAATTCATCTGCAAGGATGTCTGGCTCAAGGTCGAGAACACCCAGACGCAATACACGCGCCGTTATAATCAAGGCGAAGTGGCGCGCATGATTTGCGCCCACGGCGACGGCAATTACTTTGCCGACCCGTCAACACTCGATCGCCTCGAAGGCGACGGACGCGTGGTGTTTCGCTATTGTGATCCGAAAGGTAACGTCACCGCCGAGGCCAATGCCAACGGTGCCCAGCGCAACATCGCCGGCATTGCCGATCCGACCGGGCGCATCCTCGGGATGATGCCGCATCCCGAGAATGCCGCCGAGCCGATGCTCGGCTCGGTCGATGGCCGCAAGCTGTTCGAAAGCTTGCTGGCCGCCTAGTCCTACTTCACGCTCGAAAAACTCGTCGGCTGCAGGAACTGGTTCACGACCTTGGCGACGATGGCGCCGTCTTCCTCGGTTTTCGCGCGGGCGGCGAGCCACTCGGGGTCGGCCGCAAAGCCATTCCACTTCTTCTCGCGGTCGGCCAGGCTGTCCCAGGCCAGGAGATAGTAAAGGGCCTGGTTCGATTCACCAACCAGCACCGTCCAGAAACCGGCCTGCTTGATGCCGTGCTTTTCCCAGAGTTTCAGCGTGATCGTGTCGAAGCGCTTGAGGAGGTTGGGCAGGCGGCCGGGGACGCAGTAATAGACCCGAAGTTCATAGATCATGGCGGCGTTTCCTATCGCTGGATGACGACCGGCCGGTAGAGGTCGCAGACTTGCGCCGAAGAGCCGATGGCCCCCACGACACGCCGCGATCCTGTGGGGCCGTAGGGTTGATGTTGTCCCATTCCGCCGGGATTGGCCACAGATCTCAGCGGCGACCCGTTGACATATCGGCATGGAAATTCCTCCAAGCCATTGTTTTTATTACATTAAAAGCGCTTTGACCCATTCAGCCCCAGTAGGAACGCCTCCTAACTATGCAAATTTGCAGTGCGGCGCACAAAAATCGCCCTTGTAAATGGTGCGGCGCACATTTAGGTTCTGTCTTGCGAGAGCGATCTCGCAGCCCTCCTTTGGGCGTTTCCTCCCTAGACTTGGGCCGTTCGAGATTCGGACGGCCCTTTTTTTATGCCGAGCGGCATGCACCGGCATCGGGCGGCTCCCGCATCGCAGCCAATTCAGCATTGCGCATTCGGAGCGCCCCGCTCGGATAGGGTGACGGACGGCCCCGCACGGGCTATAGACCCGCGCGCGCACCGATTTTTCCTGATCACGCCCAATCCCGAAGGCATCCGCGACCCATGTCCGACGACCAGGCCCAACTCGCCCTCCTCGAACGCCTCGCCTCAGCGCTTGAGCGCCTGGCCCCGCCAGCGCCGACTGCCGCTGATTTCACCGCCGCCGATGCCTTTGTCTGGCAAGCGTCCCCGCCGGCCTTCATCCCGGTGCCGCAGGTCAACCGCCAGCCACTGGCGCTCCTAAAGGGCATCGAACTCGCCGCCGATCAGCTCCTCGAGAACACGCGCCGCTTCGCCTCCGGCCTCCCCGCCAACAACGCATTGCTGTGGGGCGCGCGCGGCATGGGCAAATCCTCGCTGGTCAAGGCATCCCACGCCGAGGTCAATCGGGGCCTCGTGACATCGAAGGCCAAGTTCGCGCTGAAACTGATCGAAATCCATCGCGAAGACATCGATTCCCTCCCCGTCTGCCTCGGCTTCATGCGCGCGAGCCCGCATCGCTTCATCGTGTTCTGCGACGATCTCTCTTTCGACCACGACGATACCAGCTACAAGTCGCTCAAGGCCGTGCTCGAAGGCGGCATTGAAGGACGGCCCGAGAACGTGCTCTTCTATGCAACGTCGAACCGGCGCCACCTGATGCCGCGCGACATGATGGAGAACGAGCGGTCGACGGCGATCAACCCTTCGGAAGCGGTCGAAGAGAAAGTATCCCTCTCCGATCGCTTCGGGCTGTGGCTCGGCTTCCACAACGGTACCCAGGACCAATTCTTCGACATGGTCCGCAGCTATGCAGCGCATCACGGCCTCAAGATCGCGGATGCCGATCTGATCGCCGAGGCGCGGGAATGGTCGATGACGCGAGGCGCCCGTTCGGGTCGCGTCGCGTGGCAGTTCATTCAGGATCTGGCGGGGCGTCTCGGCGTCAAGCTGGCGGTGAAATAGCGGGCGGATGGTGATCTCTGCCATTCCCGCACAAGCGATGGAGTGGATGAGATGACGAAGACGACGGTAGCGATCATTGCCCAGGGCGCCATGGGCTCGGGTACGGCGCAGCGCCTGACCTCGAACGGCGTCGACGTCGTAACCTGGCTCGAAGGGCGTAGCGCCGACAGCCGCGC
>LNEA01000258.1 GCA_001464855.1 Rhizobiales bacterium Ga0077530 | reverse complement strand
GCACCGACGATGCTGCGGTCGACCAGCGATCGATAGCCGGAGATGTGGTGGTAGCCACCGAAAAGGATGGCGAAGGTCAGGAAGGCGATGAGGTCGAGCGAGAGCATGGAGCCTCAGGGAAAGAGGGGGACGCCGATGAGCAACGTGTGGCCACGCGTCAGCATGAACGCGTAGGCGAGCAGGCCGATCGCCACCGCTAAGACGTCGTTGCGCACGGGGCCGGTCTTGATCGCTACGCCGCGGCGTTTGACCGAGATGCGATCGAAGACAGCCCACGCCAGCAACCCACCGAACAGCAGGAGCTGCGCGAGCCGCCCCGAGATCAGCAAGTGCGCCAGTGCCCACAGCTTCACCGACAGCAGCATCGGATGCTTCACCGCCGCGCTGATACGTCCGGGCAGATAGGCGGCGGCCAGCAGGATGAACACCGGCAGCATCAGCGTCATCGTCGCGTGGCGCGTCCACGCCGGCGGCACCCAGAGTTGGGGATTGCCGGATGTTGCAAAGCGCGCCTGACCGAAGCCATAGATGATCAGCGCCAAGCCGACGAACGCGACGAGCGAGAACAGCCCCTTGTAGCCGCCTTCGCCGAAGCGCGTGACGCCGCCCGCGCGAACGCCCGGCTGTGTCGGCACGAGGTGGATGCCGATGAATACCAGGAGACCCAGGATCAACAGTGCCATCGGAGCGTTTCCTTATTTCTCAGGTGTCGTGCGCGGTACGTCGGCAAGCAGATCCGGCCGGCGTTCGCGCGTCAGGCGCTCCGCTTCAGCGCGCCGCCACGCCGCCATCCGCTTGTGATCGCCCGACAGCAGCACGTCCGGGATGGTGTGCCCCTCCCACTCGCGAGGGCGCGTATACTGGGGATACTCCAGCAGTCCGCTCTCGAAACTTTCCTCGTCGAGTGATGCATTGGCGCCGAGCACGCCCGGCAGCAGCCGTACGCACGCGTCGATCAGAACCATTGCCGCCAGTTCACCGCCCGACAGCACGTAATCGCCAATCGAAATCTCCTCGAGGCCACGCGCGTCGATCACCCGCTGGTCGATGCCTTCGAATCGGCCCGCCAGAAGGATCGCACCGGGTCCTGCGGAGAGCTCACGCACGCGTGCCTGCGTCAATGGCCGACCGCGCGGGCTCATGTAGATCAACGGCACATCGGGCATGTCTTCGCGGGCATGGTCGATCGCTGCCGCGAGCACGTCGGCGCGCATCACCATGCCGGCGCCGCCGCCTGCTGGCGTGTCATCCACGGTCCGATGCTTGGTCAGTCCGAAGTCCCGAATGTCGACGCAATCGAGCTGCCAGATCTCGTTCTCGAGCGCCTGCCCGACCAGCGACACGCCAAGCGAGCCCGGAAACATGTCGGGAAAGATCGTCAGGACGCGCGCGTGCCAGGGCGCGCGGGGCGCGTCGGTGTCGGATGTCGCCTCATCGGTCATGTCGGATCCCGGCCATATCGGTCGTCGCGTCGCTGCGCCGCATCATGCTCGCGTCTCGCCACGCGCCTGACGGTCCGGTAGCATTGCCGCCTCGCCGCGTCCAATCCCCGGAGCCCGCCCGGCCATGTCCGCCAAACCGAACATCCTCTTCATCATGGCGGATCAATTGCGCTGGGACTACCTCGGCTGCACCGGACATCCCCATATCAAGACGCCGAACATCGACGCCCTGGCGGCGCGCGGCGTCAACTTCGCGCGTGCGTTCGTGCAGTCGCCTGTTTGCGGCGGCTCGCGCATGAGTTTCTACACCGGGCGCTACAACTTCAGTCATGGCGCAAGCTACAACAACTTTCCGCTGCGCATCGACGAGAAGACGATCGGCGACTATCTGCGCCCCCACGGCTACCGAACCGTCCTGGTCGGCAAGACCCACTTCAAGCCGGATATGGAGTCCCTCGCCCGCCTCGGTATCAGTCCCGGCACCAGTCCCGGGATTCCCTACTGGCAATGCGGCTTCGAGGTCTTCGAGCGTGACGACGGGTTACATCCGGAGGTCGACGGCAAGCTCTATGGACCCGATCCGGCCTACAACCAGTGGCTCCGCCAACTCGGCTATAGCGGTGAGAACCCCTGGCATAGTTGGGCCAACTCGGTCGTCGACGAGAACGGCGAGGTGCAATCCGGTTGGTCGATGCGCAACGCGCGCCGGGCGGCACGCGTGCCCGAAGAACATTCCGAGACCGCCTACATGACCGACCGCGCGCTCGACTTTCTCCGCGCGGCGCGCGACGGCCCGCCCTGGTGCCTTCATCTGTCCTACATCAAGCCACACTGGCCCTATATCGCGCCGGCGCCGTATCACGACATGTACGGCCCCGAGCATGTGCTGCCGGCCAACCGCACCGACGCCGAGCGCAGCCCGCCGCATCCGGTGATCGCCGCTTTCATGGATCACGAGGAGAGCCTCAACTTCTCGCGCGACGAAGTCCGCGAGACCGTGATCCCGACCTACATGGGCCTGATCAGCCAGTTCGATCATCACGTCGGCCGCATCGTCGCGCATCTCGAAGCGACCGGCGAGATCGCCAATACCATCTTCATCGTCACCAGCGATCACGGTGATTATCTCGGCGACCATTGGCTCGGCGAGAAGGATTTGTTTCACGAAGAGGTCGTGCGCGTGCCGCTGATCGTTGTCGATCCGCGCCCCGCCGCCGACGTCTCGCGTGGCCGCACCGCACACGATCTCGTCGAGGCCATCGACCTCGCGCCGACGTTCCTGGACTGGGCCGGCGGCGCGCCCGAACCGCATCGCCTCGAAGGCCGCTCACTCGCCCCGTTGCTCGGCGCCGATGTGGTGACGGATTGGCGCGAGGCGGCCTTCTGCGACAGCGATTTTTCGCTCCGTCACGCGCGCCGCACGCTTGGGCTCGCGGTCAACGATGCACGCGGCTTCATGGTCCGCGAGGCCGGCTGGAAGTACGTCCACTTCGAACGCTTCCCGCCGCAGCTCTTCGATCTCACAGCCGATCCCGCCGAGCAGCACGATCTCGGCAGGTCGCCCGACCACGAGGATGTGCGCGAGCGGCTGCGGGGGCGGCTGTTTAGCTGGCTCATCGGTCGGCGCACGCGTGTGACCATGAGCGATAGCCTCATCGAGCAGATCACCGGCGGCGCCAAGAAGCGCGGCTATCGATTTGGTGAGTGGTGAGAGTCCGTGCGACCGGATCGCGCCTGACGGCGCGAATGGGCTGCCGCCCAAACCCGCTCGGGGAGACCCCGAACCCCCTTTTTTTATAACTGGCAATTCGGCGTTGCTGGAGCGGCCGAAGGCCGCGAGGCGAGAATAGGACGGGTGGGAAACGACCCGTGGCGCCGGTAGGCGAAGCCGTCGGCGACCGCGGCAAATAACGCCGACCGCGGCGGGAAAATCCTTACTCCCCACCCACCAAATTTTCTTCGCGCACGGCAAAGCTCGAGCGCGCTTTCGTCTCGGTCGCACGATTGCGGTCGCGGGTATAGAAATTGCCAAGCGCGAGCGCGTCCATTTCCGTCCGTAGATAGCACGAGATGGCTTCGCGCGCCGTGGAGACGATAGGCTCCTGGCGGTTGAAGCTCGTGTTGATGAGGACGGGGACGCCGGTCCGGCGCATGAACGCTTCGATGACGGCATAGTAGCGCGGGTTGGCGCTGCGCTCGACGGTCTGGATGCGGCCGGTGCCGTCGATGTGCACGGCTGCCGGAATGACATCCAGCTTGTCCTTCCGCACACGCGGCGCCATCGTCATGAACGGATCGTCCTGCGTGATCTCGAAGTACTCGCGCGCGTGTTCGACGAGGACGGCCGGCGCGAAGGGGCGGAAGCTCTCGCGATACTTGATGCGCGTGTTGATCCGGTCTTTCGTCGCGAGATAGCGAGGATCGGCGAGGATCGAGCGGTTGCCGAGTGCGCGTGGGCCCATTTCGAAGCGGCCCTGGAACCAGCCAACGATGTGTCCGTCGGCGAGGTCGCGCGCGACCTGATCGAACAGCGTGGCATCATCCAGCCGCTGATATTCGAGACCTGCCGCATCGAGGGCCGCACGGATCGCGTCGTCGCTTTCCTCGAGGCCATAGAAGGGGTGCGTGATCGTGAAGGTGCGCGGCTTGTTCAGCCGATGGTGATAGTGCCACAGTGCCGCGCCGAGTGGCGTGCCGGTGTCGGAGGCGCATGGCGGCACCCAGACATTCTCGTAGTCGGTTTCCGCGAGGACGCGGGCGTTGGCGACGCAATTGAGCGCGACGCCGCCAGTGAGCACGAGATTGCGCGACGGGTTCTGCGCATGTGCCCCGCGCGCGATGTGCAGCACGGTTTCCTCGATCCGGACCTGGAGCGCGCGGGCGAGCGCCTTGTGCCGGTCGCTCATCGGTTCGTCGGGCTTGCGCGCCGGACCGAACGTCTTGAGGAACTTGTCGCTGAAGGGCTTCAGCATCCCGTATCGGTCGAACATGAAGTAATCCATGTTGACCCGGTAGCGGCCGCCCTCTTCGAGCCGAATCGTATCGCGGAAGCGCGAGACATAGGTGTCGTCGCCCGCGGCGGCGAGGGCCATCACGGTGCCTTCCTCGAACGGTTGGAAGCCGAGGTGGCACGTGACGAGCGTGTAGACCATGCCGAGAGAATTGAAAAAGTCGCCGTGCCAGGATCGGCTCATCTTGTTGCCGGTGCCGACATACGATGACGTCGCGGCGTCGTCGCCATAGCCGTCCATTACGAGGACGTTGGCCTCATCGAAGGGCGAGGCGAAAAAGATCGCGGCGTGGGCGTGATGGTGCGGCACGCTGTGGAGGGGCGGCAGCCGGCGCTGCTTGAATTGCTTTCTGAGCCCGTACTTCAGCCAGAAATTCAGCAGGACAATCCCGTTGGACTGGGTGGTATGGGCGTCATCCCGTACGAGATTGAAGCTCGCGGGTGGATGCGCGAAGACCGCCTTGAAGAACGTCTTGCGGAGCCGCGATGTCTTCCACGGCGTGACGATGAGATCGATTTCGTCGAGCCGCAGCAGGCCGCGCTCGATGGCGGCAGCAACCGAGTTGCTTGGGAAATCCAGCGTGTGCTTGACGCGGCTCAACCGCTCCTCTTCGAGAACGAGGATCGGTTTTCCATCTTCGACAATGGCCAGGCCACTGTCGTGGGTCTCGCTGACAATGCCTAGAATGCGCATGGCGACCGGGCACTTTCATACGCGCGGGCAGGCATACAGAGTCGCGGTTGGTCGCTGGTCATTCTCAGTCCACGTTATTCACGAACGCTTTCGAGGCCCCCGCGCGAGAGGATTGTGGTCCGCGCACGTCGGGAATACCGGGCAAGACGCTGAAATACCAGACAACGGCGGCAACTGGCCATAGTATTTCCGTGGGGCCGGTGAGCATGGTAATCGGCCGGCAAGGCGGAAAGGATGGTGCGCGATGTTGCGCCTCAGCCCGCCAGCAGAATGGGAGCGACGTGAGATGAGACTGGGCAGGTTGGTTGCGGCCCTCTGGGCCAGCGCGGCAATCGCGGGAACGGCTGTCGCGCAATCGCCGATCAAGGTTGGGGAACTCAACAGCTACAAGGCTATTCCGGCGTTTCTGGAGCCTTATCGCAAGGGCTGGGAGCTGGCCGTCGAAGAGGTTAACAAGGCCGGCGGCATCAACGGCCGCCCCCTCGCGGTGATCTCGCGCGACGACAATGGCACGCCCGGCGATGCCGTGCGCACGGCCGAGGAACTTGTGAGCCGCGAGGGGGTGGTGCTGCTGACCGGCACCTTCCTTTCGCACGTCGGGCTCGCGGTCGCCGATTTTGCCAAGCAGCGCCAGATCCCATTCATCGCCGCTGAGCCGCTGACCGACAAGATCGTCTGGGAGGGTGGCAACAAGTACACCTTCCGGCTGCGCGCCTCGACCTACATGCAGACGTCGATGCTGGTGGAGGAAGCGGTCAAGCTCGGCAAGAAGCGCTGGGCGCTGGTCTATCCGAACTACGAGTATGGCCAGTCGGCGGTGGCTTCGTTCAAGCAGCTCATGACGGCGCGCCAACCGGGCGTCGAGTTCGTCGTCGAGCAGGCGGCGCCGCTGAACAAGATCGATGCCGGCAGCGTTGCCCAGGCCGTTGCCGATGCCAAGCCCGACGCGATTTTCAACGTCACCTTCGGCGCGGATCTGCAGAAATTCGTGCGCGAAGGAACGACGCGCGGTTTGTTCAAGGATATGCCGGTCTTCAGCGTGCTTGGCGGCGAGCCCGAGTATCTCGATCCGCTGCGCGACGAAGCGCCCGTTGGTTGGGTCGTGACCGGCTATCCCTGGTATGCGATCGACACGCCGGAGCATAAAGCGTTCCTCGACGCCTACCGCGCCAAGTTCAACGACTATCCAAGGCTCGGCTCGGTGGTCGGCTATGCGGCGCTGATGTCGGTCGCGGAAGGCCTGCGCAAGGCAAAGTCGACCGAGCCTGATGCGATCGTCGCGGCGATGAAGGGCCTCGAACACATGACGCCGTTCGGCAAGATCACCTACCGCCCGCTCGATCACCAGTCGACGATGGGCGCCTATGTCGGCCGCGTCGCCGTGAAGGAGGGCAAGGGCGTGATGGCCAACTGGCGCTATGAGCCGGGCGACAAGCACCTGCCGCCGGACGATGTCGTAAAAAAGCTGCGGCCCCAATAATTCAGTCGTGTAGGCTGATCGCAGTCGACGCGCCGTGACCGTCCCCGGTCACGGCGGTCGTGTTCTACGACGCGGACCACCATGATCGCCTCGTTCCTGATCCAGACCCTGAACGGGCTCGCGAGCGCGTCGCTGCTGTTTCTCGTGGCCCTCGGCCTTACGCTCATTTTCGGCGTCACCCGTGTCGTCAATTTCGCGCACGGCTCGTTCTTCATGGTCGGCGCCTATCTGGCGGTGACTTTTTATGACCGGCTGGGTGGCGGTGTCCTCGGCTTCTGGGGCGGCGCGATCCTCGCGAGCGCGGTCGTCGGCGTTCTCGGCGCGGTCATCGAGATTGTGATTCTGCGTCGCATCTATCGCGCGCCCGAACTCTTACAACTCATCACCACATTCGGCGTCGTGCTCGTTCTCAAGGACGCAGTGCTCTATCTGTGGGGCCCGGAGGACATCCTCGGGCCGCGTGCGCCAGGACTCACGGGCGCCGTCTCGATCCTCGGCAAACCATTTCCCGAATACGACCTGCTGTTGCTGGCGCTCGGTCCATTGCTAGGTCTTGGCGTCTGGCTGCTCCTCAAGCGGACCGACTGGGGCACGCGCGTGCGTGCCGCGACTGAAGATCGAGACATGGCGGCGGCGCTCGGCATCAATCAGGCGCTCATGTTCACGGGCGTCTTCGTGCTGGGCTCCATGCTCGCCGGATTAGCCGGTGCCTTGGCGCTGCCGCGCGAGCCTGCAAATCACGCAATGGACCTCACCATCATTGCCGACGTGTTCGTCGTCACGGTTGTCGGCGGCCTCGGCAGTCTACCCGGTGCCTATGTTGCGGCGGTCATCATCAGCGTCGTCAAGGCGTGGTGCATCGGCCTAGGCGACACGGCCGTCTTCGGCGTCACCTTCTCGTTTTCCAAGCTGACGCTGGTCGCTGAGTTCATCGTCATGGCGGTCGTGCTGGTCATCCGACCGTGGGGTTTGTTCGGCACGCCACAGGCACCGCAGCGGATCTGCGCCGCGCCTGGCCACTCGCGATTGTGGCGCTTGTGCTGATCGCGATGCCGCTCGTCGCGGATCGCTACACCGTGGTGCTGGCGACGGACATTATCATCTTCGCGCTGTTTGCTGCGAGCCTCGGCTTGATCATGGGCGCGGGCGGTATGGCGTCGTTCGGTCATGCGGCGTATTTCGGCGCTGGCGCGTACGCGGCGGCGGTCGCGGCAAAATCCGGTGCGCCGTTTCTCGTCGCGGTCCCGGTGGGTGTCGCATTCGCGGGCGGGCTCGCGGTCGTATTCGGCTGGTTCTGCGTGCGGCTTTCCGGCGTCTCGCTCGCGATGCTCACACTCGCATTCGCGCAGATCACCTGGGCTATCGCCTACCAGTGGGACAGTGTCACCGGCGGCAGCAACGGCCTGATCGGCGTATGGCCACCTGCGATCTTATCCAGCAAAACGGCATACTATTTCACGACCTTGATCCTCGCCGGCATTGCGATCGGGCTCGTCTGGCGCACCGTCCACGCGCCGCTCGGCTATTTGCTGCGGGC
>LNEA01000257.1 GCA_001464855.1 Rhizobiales bacterium Ga0077530 | reverse complement strand
CTCCAGCAACCCGTAACCTATGCCGCAACGGACACCGCACGCGCCGAAACCGGGCTCGAATACGCCGTCGACTATGCGCTCGAACGCCTGCCGCCCCTGGTCGGGCATGGCCACACCGGAATCGTCATAGAGACCACCATCGACGCTGCTCTTCAGCGGCGGGCGCAGGCCGCCGTCGCTCATCGCCTCGGCACCGTCACCGGCACCACCGATGACACCCAGGCCGGCGTCATCGTGCTCGACCGCGACGGCGGCGTTCGCGCCCTGGTCGGCGGCCGCACCTGGAGCCGCAGCCAATTCAACCGCGCCGTGCGCGCCCGCCGCCAGCCCGGATCAGCCTTCAAACCGGTCGTCTACCTCGGCGCGCTCGAGGCCGGATCAGTACCCGACACGATCGTGCATGATCGTCCCATCACGATCGGCGCCTGGAGCCCGCGCAACAATCGCGACACCTACGCTGGCGCCATGACGCTGCGTCACGCGCTTGCGCATTCGATCAACACCGTCGCGGTCTCGTTGCAACAGGACGTCGGCACGAGGCGCGTCGCTGCGATGGCCCGCCGGCTCGGGATCACGAGCACGCTCCGGGAAGATGCGTCACTGGCGCTCGGCACCTCGGAAGTGACACTTATCGAACTGGCCGGCGCCTACGGCGTCCTGGCAAATGGCGGCCTGAGCCTGACGCCGCACGTGATCCGCCGCGTCAGGACCGACGGCGGTCTCGTTCTTCATGCCCGGCCCGCGTCGCGTCCGATCACCGTCGTCGCCCCAGTCCATGTCGCGGCCATGAACGACATGCTGCACACGGCGATCACCGCCGGCAGCGGCCGACTAGCCAATTTTCCGGCCCATCCTGCCGGTGGCAAGACCGGCACCACGCAAGATAACCGCGACGCCTGGTTCGTCGGATACACCGCGCACCTCACAGCGGGAGTGTGGACCGGGAACGACGACGGCTCGCCCATGAACGGCATCACGGGTAGCGGCCTCCCCGCGTTGATCTGGCGCGACGTCATGCGCGTCGCCCATCAAACTCTGGCCCCGACACGGCTGCCCGGCGTTCCAGATGCAGCCGCATCCCCGCGGTCGGTCGCAACGCCGCGTGCCCTGCCGTTCCAACACGCGCGACCAGCGACTTTGGCGAAGCAGTCGGCGCCGATCGGCGCGGTGGCGCAAGCCGATCCGGTGCACGTTGCGGCACCGTCTCCGGTAGCGTTCGACCGGCTCCGCCTAGAGGCCCTGCTGAAGAAGTGAGTAAGTGTCGCCTTCTTTAGTGGCCGAGGGCCGCACGCGTCGGCGGCAGAATATCTACAATTTCCCTGCCTTATCACGCAGGACGAATTTCTGGATTTTGCCGGTCGACGTCTTGGGCAGCGGACCGAAGACAACCGTGCGCGGTGCCTTGTAGCGGGCCAAGTTGTCGCGAACGTAGGCCATGATCTCGTCGGCCGTCACCTCGGACGCGCCGAGCTTCAACGTCACGAACGCGCATGGTGTCTCGCCCCACTTCTCGTCCGGTCGCGCGACCACAGCCGCCTCCATCACCTGCGGATGGCGATACAGGACCTCCTCGACTTCCAGCGAGGAAATGTTCTCGCCACCCGAGATGATGATGTCCTTGGAGCGGTCCTTGACTTCGATGTAGCCATCGGCGTGCCACACCGCGAGATCGCCCGAGTGGTAGTAGCCGCCAGCGAACGCCTCATCGGTCGCTTCGAGGTTCTTGAGATAACCTCGCATGATCAGGTTGCCGCGCAGCATGATCTCGCCGATCGTTTCGCCGTCCCTCGGCACCGGCTCCATGGTTTCGGGATCGGCAACGATCATGTCTTCGAT
>LNEA01000256.1 GCA_001464855.1 Rhizobiales bacterium Ga0077530 | reverse complement strand
CCGTAGAGGTGCAGCACTTCGAAACCCATGGCCTCCATGCGCTGAATGACGATGGCGGGAGGGGCCGCGCCACCCGTCGCGACCTTGGTTGTAACTGGCGGCTTTTTCTTCACCGCGTCTGGCGCGTGCACCATCATGTTGAGCACGATCGGTGCGCCGCACATATGTGTGACGCGCTCGGCGGCAATCAGCTCGAAAATGCGCTGGGGCTCGACACGGCGCAGGCAGACGTGCGTTCCGCCGGCCGCCGTCACCGCCCATGTGTACGTCCAGCCAGAACAGTGGAACATCGGCAGGGTCCACAGATATCGGCTGTCGTGGTCGAGCTTGAACGTCAGCGCGTTCGCCAGCGCACCGAGGTAGGCACCGCGATGGGAGAATACGACGCCCTTCGGATTTCCCGTCGTGCCGGACGTGTAGAGCAGGCAGCACGCGTCCCACTCATCCTGCGGCCCGGCATAGACGAACCCTCCGCTCCCGGCGGCGATGAAGCTTTCGTACTCGATACCGCGGAACGACGGTGCGTCAGCGGTCTCCGTATCAGCGATATCGATCACGATCGGGCATTTGGTGCCGAGCAATTCGAGGGCCGGCGCGATGGTGCCGTGAAACTCCCGGTCCGCGAGGAACAGCTTGGCGCCGCCATGGTCGAGACAGAATGCGATCGCCGCCGCGTCGAGCCGGATATTTATCGGGTTCAACACGGCACCGATCATCAGAACCGAATAGTGCGCTTCCAGCATCGCCGGCGTGTTCGGCGCCAGAATTGCCACCGTATCGCCGCGCCCGATCCCGGCCTTGGTGAGCGCGTGCGCCAGCCGCCGCGTCCGCGCGTAGAGATCGCGGTAGGTGAGGCGGAGGTCGCCATGCACAACCGCTGTTCGTTCGCCGAAGAAATCTGCCGCGCGCTTGAGAAAGCTGATCGGGCTCAGCGGCACGAAATTCGCCGCGCATTTCTCAAGCTCCGGACCGTTCACGAACATTCCTGCCTCCCTGCCCCGCGCGCATCTGCGACGCGCCTGGGTATTCCTATCCTGCAGAAGCGACTGATCATGCTCCGCACTAACGGCCGGATGGCCGGAACTCGTCGCCATGCCGGTAGAAGATTTTCCACTGCCCGTCCTCGAAGCGGTAGCCCTGCGTCACGCGCAGGGTGCGCTCGAACTCGCGTCCATCGAGGCTGCGGACCATGTGCTCGTAGTCGGCTGTCAGCGCGATCGTGCCGTTGATGACGGTCGAGACGTTCTCGACGCTCGTCAGTCGCGCCCGGACGACGCCGGAGACCCAGTCGAGCCGGTCGCCGACCTCGGGCCAACCCTTTTCCATGCCGCCTTGGGCCCCGAAGATCATTACGTCGGGCTTGTGCGACCAGAGGGCTTTAAAGGGAACGGAATCGCCCGCGAGCTGCGCCGCGATCGCCGTCTCGAACTGCTTGCGGAATGCCGCGAACGCTGCGTCCATCATTTCCTCCGACTTGACGATGCCTGCCGATCATCCCGCGATGCCGCGTGACCTAAGAAATTTCGGATTGGTGACCCGCAGCTCCGCAATCAGGAGTGTGCGAAGAGACTGCGCCAAGCCGCCGATCTTGCCCTGGGGCAAACTCCCTTCGCGGATATCGCGCGCGAGCTGGGCGAGGCTGCCCTCACCGTCGTCGTAAAGGTCGTCGAGCAGTACCCATTCGGCGGCTTCGGCCTCACCGGGAAGACCGCGGCGTGCAATCTCCAGCGCGTTGGCGATCATCGCTCCGGCATAGCGCTGCTCGGGCGGCAGAGCGGGCAGAACGTCGGCGCGCAAGGTATCGATCGCGAGATCGAGAAGCGCATCGGGATCGACGCGGCGGGTCGTCATGGCGCTTTTCCTCCGGCTTCGAGTGCCGCGATGGCGTCCAGCGCGTCGAGCTCCATTTCTGCCGGCATCAGGCCGGTGAGCGCCAACTCGAGCGACCGCTCGCCTCCGGTCAGGAAGCGCTGTCCCTGCAGAAGCGCGATCGTCGCCCAGCGGGCGGCCGCAAGAATTTCCCAGTATGCCAGTTC
>LNEA01000255.1 GCA_001464855.1 Rhizobiales bacterium Ga0077530 | reverse complement strand
ATGGGGCTCGGGGGTGCAAACGCGGCGCCAAGCGAGGCGATCTGCGGCATGTTCTGCAGCCATGCCCGCTGCCACATCTCCATCGGTCCGAGCGGCGCCGGGGCAGCCTGAGTCGGTAGCCACGGTGCCCACGCCGCCATGAGCGGATTGGCCATGGACGATGAGGGTCGCTGGGCAGCGGCCGGGAACCACATCGCGGCCCACGCCATCGGATCAGGTGTAGACGAGGTCTCGGGGGCCTTCCACCAAGGCGCGGCTGTCGACATCAGGCTGCGGCTCGGAGCAACGGTCGCTTCGCCACCGAGAGACTTGGCCCAGAAGGCGCTGCTCGCTTGCATAATCTGGACCGAGCTGTCGATCCAGAACTGCGCGAGCGTTGTCGACATATCGAAGGGGCCCAAAGGACAAACTCCCAAAGTGCAAATACGCAATGACCGGTCGCCCAGGTGGACAACCTATCTCATATATAAGTTGAATTTTGCGTTGCAACAAGGGTGATTTTGCAGTGCAGCATGGCTAGCTGTGCTAGCCGCGCTTCAAATCACTGGGTGTGTCCATGCATGGGGTCGGGTTTTGGCGTGCTCCCACCGAACATGTCACCCACCCAGCTGAAGATCGTGCCGCATTGGCCTTGCGGGCCCTGCGTGCTGTCCAAACCGTTGTCCATGGCGCGCTCTTTCCAGTTGCCATCCTTGCAAAACTGGGCCTGCTGGCGATCCTTGTCCCTCGCGCTGGCAAGACGCTCCAGGTCCTTGTCCTTCGGCCATGCGGCGCCGCCGACAGCTTGGGGTGGTGGCGGCGCTGCGGCGCCCGGCTCCGGCAGCTTCTGGGTGCTAGGCGGCATGACCAGCGGCGCGCGCGGCGCAAGCTTCGGTTCTGGGCGGTTGGCACTGAGCGCGGCCGTGCTGAGGCCAACGGAATCCAAGAGCTTGCTATTCACTTCGACGCCGTCGGCGCAACCGCCGAGCAGTGCCGCCGTGATGGTGATCGCCAAGCCTGCCGTGATGCGCCGCCCGATGCTGGCCATGCTATTCAAGCTCCTGCTTTGCCTGCTGTCGCCCCGACCCCCGACGCGCCAGACGGCAGAATGCCGAATTTTGCCCTTCCTACGAGGGCTTTGCGGCATCTTTGCGATTCGGCCTCAATGAGTCATACAGCAGCCCCACGACACCAGCAACAATGGCCACGTCGGCGATATTGAAGACGTACCAACTCCAGCCCGCGACGTGGAAGTGGAAGAAGTCGGCGACGCCGCCGAGCACCACGCGGTCAATGGCGTTGCCGAGCGCGCCACCGATGATCAGCCCGAGCGCGACCGCGATCAGCGGATTGATCGCGCAAAACCCGCCAGCGCCCACTGCCCCCCGTGTCCGTCCTGCGCCAGCATGCCGTAGCTGATGCCTTTGTTTTTGACGAACACGAGATCGAAGAACGATGTGATCTCGACCGGCGCCCGCGCGGTGATGTCGTAGACCTTGAGCATCCACCACTTGTGCGCCTGGTCGATCACCAAGGACGGCACCAGAGTCACAAGCCCGAGCCGCGCATAGCCGCCCCACAACCAGCCGCTGCGATGGCCGGCATCTTCCGAAGGAGGGACGTCTGCGCGAAGCTCGCTCATGCTGCCTCGATCTCGCGCATGGCGGCAGCGTCACGCGCCGACAGTTCCGGATAGGCAGGGTCGCTGCCGACGTCGGTGGTGATCCGCCACGAGCGCGCGCACTTGCGGCCCTCGGCGCGACCCGGCACGACGGCGATATCGGGGATGCTCGGCAGGCGGAACGCGTCGGCCGGTCCGTCACCCGCAACGAGCGTGACCGCCGACGTGATGCACAGCTCGGCGAAGTCCACGTTGTGCGCGACAAAATCCTTGTAGGCGGCGAGGTTCGAGACGTGAATGATCGGCGCGGCTTCGAGGCTCGAGCCGATACGCTTGGCCGCTCGCTCGATTTCCAGCGCACCCGTCACGACGCGGCGGACGTTGCGATAGACCTCCCAGTTGTCGATCAGCTCGCCGTCCGCGCGCCACGCTGCCGGGATGTCGATGAACGTCTCGACATGGACCGAGCCATCCTCGCTCGGATAACGGGCGAGCCACGCTTCCTCGGCGGTGAAGACGATGATCGGCGCGAGCCATGTCGTCACGCAGCGGAAGATGTGCTCTACGCAGGTGAGCGTCGCAGTAGAGCGCATCCTTGCGGATGTCGAAGTAGAATGCCGACAGCTCCGTATTCATGAACTGCGCGAGCAGCGACACGACGCGCTTGTAGTCGTATTCAGCGTAGGCCTTGCGCACGAGCACGTCGAGTTCGGTGAGCTGGTGGAGCATGTAGCGCTCCAGCTCGGGCATGTCTGCTACTGCCACTTCCTGCTCAGGCTTGTAGTGCGCGAGCGTGCCGAGCATCCAGCGCAGCGTGTTGCGCATCTTGCGATAGGTCTCGACGAAATTCTTCAGGATCTCCGGGCCGATGCGGAGATCGTCCGAATAGTCCGACGCGGCGACCCACAGGCGCAGGATGTCGGCGCCGGAATTCTTGATCACGTCTTGCGGCGCCGTCACATTGCCAACCGACTTCGACATCTTCTGCCC
>LNEA01000254.1 GCA_001464855.1 Rhizobiales bacterium Ga0077530 | reverse complement strand
ATCATGAGCACGCTCGGCGGGATCAGGATCCCAAGGGAACCACCTGCCGAGATGCAACCGATCGCAATGTCCTTCTTGTAGCCGCGCTTCAGCATCGACGGCAGAGCGATCAGGCCCATCGACGTGGTCGCCGCGCCGCTGATGCCGACCATCGCGGCAAACAACGTGCAGATGAGCACCGTCCCGGCGGCGAGCCCGCCGCGCAGTCCGCCCATCCAGTGGTACATCAGCTCATACATGTCCTCTGCGATGCCACATCGTTGCAGCATAGCGCCCATAAATATGAACATAGGCACGGCCACGAGTAGGAACATGTCCATGGCCATGTACGTTCGATTTGCGAGGATCGGCAGCGCGTGCGGCCCCCACAAGAAAATGATGAAGAACGTCGCAACACCACCGATCGCGAAGACCAGCGGCAGGCCTAAAAGCAGGAGGAGGACGAGGCTGCCGAACAATATGATCGTCAGCCATTCCGGGCCAAGGTCGAGCATTCACGTACTCCTGGAGGGCCTTGCTGGGGTGGCGCAGCGGATGGAACGCTGACGCAATCAGGGCTGCGGGTGGGCCACGAGGGGTGGCTACGGAACGGCGACCTGCACCGGGAAGACATCCTCACCCTTGATGACGATGAAGATGTCGCGGATGAGCTTGGCAAGAACCTGCATCATGAACAGGAAGCATCCGACCGGCAGCGTCGTGCGCAACGGATAGTAGATGGGCTTCCAGTGAGACATCGTGGTCTCGCCGATCTGCCACGAATTGATCGTGAGCTGCAGCGACACCCAGAACAGGACGCCGAGAAAGAGAAACGAGAAGCCGCTGGTGAGGATGTCGAGTATCGCGCGGCCTCTAGGCGATAGCTGGCCCCAGATGATGTCGACGTTGACGTGGCCGCCGGCCAGATGCGTGTACGCCCCGCCTAGAACGATGTAGGCGCCGTACAGGAACAGCGAAATTTCATAGGCCCACAGCGAAGGCGAATTGAAGAAGTACCTGAGCACGATCTCCCAAATCATGATTGCGAGCATCGGGACAATCAGAAACGCTACGATCCAGGCGAACTTGGCGTTCAGCCAGTCCGTGAAGCGCAAATACTGCTCGATTGCTTTCACCGGTTACCCCCATCCTGGCTGGTCGAATGATCCAGAGCGCGCCTACTGCGCGTCCGCTCGTCCGATCCTGCCGGCGTCAGTTTCTTGTCTCTAGGAGTTCAGCGTTGAGTG
>LNEA01000253.1 GCA_001464855.1 Rhizobiales bacterium Ga0077530 | reverse complement strand
TCGTGGAAGACGACGATGTCGCTCGTCGCGAGCTTCAGAAACCGTGACGCCTCTCCGACGGCGCGGCCGCTTTCGTTCATATAGGTATCGGGCTTCAGGAGCAGGACCTTGTTGCCGTCGAGATCGCCATCGCTGGCGTAGCCCTGGAAGCGCTTGCGCCAAGGGCCGAAGCCATGCCGCTCAGCGATCCGCTCCACCGCCATGAACCCGACGTTGTGGCGGTGCCGGGCATATTTGTCCCCGGGGTTCCCCAGCCCGACGAATAGCTTCATCCGTTGAGAGTCCTCGAGGGTGGTCGTAGCGGCTCGTGGCAAGGGGCGCGAGCCCCTTGCCTCAAATCGTCGCCTGCAGGAGATGCAGCGGCGATGTCGATCCCTTGACGCCAAGAGGCATCGTCAATTGACGATGCCATCTCAGGCCGGTGAAGGCCACCGCAGCAGCAACCTCACTTCTTGCCCTTCGGCGCGGCAGGAGCCTTCGCGGCCGCCGGAGCCTTGCCACCAGCCGGCGCCTTGCCAGCAGCGGCAGGAGCCGCGGCAGCCGCCTTGGCGTCACCAGCAGCCGGTGCGGCCGCAGCACCTGCAGCAGGCGTCTCCTCATCATCTTTGCTGCCGCTGCCAGCGATCGTCGCGATCGTGAAGTCACGATCGGCAATCGTCGGCTTGACCCCGTCAGGCAGGGTCACAGCGGAAATATGGATCGACCGGCCAATCGCGAGGCCGGTCAGATCGACCTCAAAGAACTCCGGTATGGCATTGGCCGGGCTCCAGACCTCGACGTCATGACGCACGACGTTGAGAACGCCGCCGCGCTTTAGTCCAGGAGACAGCGCTTCGTTGATGAAACGCACCGGAACACCCACGCGCACCCGGTTGTCGGACCCGATCCGCTGGAAATCGACGTGGAGCGGAAGATCCTTGACCGGATCGAGCTGGACGTCACGGGGGATCGCCTTCAGCGTCTTGCCATCGACATCGATATCAAAAACGGTCGACAGGAACCGACCCTTTTTAATCATTTTGAACAGATCGTTAGCGTCGATCTGGATCGTGTCGGCGGCCTTGTCGTCACCGCCATATACGACGGCGGGAACATTGCCGGTCCGACGAACAGCGCGAGCGGTCCCCTTGCCACCCACGGCGCGCGCCGAAGCCTTGATTACGTTGGCCTGAGCCATTTCTGGTGTCTCCAAACAAATCCGGCCCCGACCATGCTCATGGCCGAGGCGCCT
>LNEA01000252.1 GCA_001464855.1 Rhizobiales bacterium Ga0077530 | reverse complement strand
TTCCTCGACAGCCGCCTTGGGTGAATTTCCGCCACCATGCACGCCGGGAAGATCGGGAAAGCGCGCGCCCCAGACTTTGCCTTTGCCGTCGACAATCGCCACGTAGTGCATGCTGACCTCCGTCATATCCATCCGGCCTGCCGGGCGATCGATCTTGCGACCCCGATGGAAAGTTCGCGATGGCGTGGCACGACGATCGGATACGGTCGATCCGTATGCTCGAATTTGTCGCGCTTGCCGCCGCCGATGGCCTTCCAGCCATCCTGCTTCAGCCGGGCCACCACCTTTCTGGTATTGGTCTCGATGTCCGGCATCGGTCCGCCCATATATGCGCATAATAATGCGCATTATGCGCGAGGATGTCAAGTTTGGAGTGCATATAAATGCGCATCCGCATCGGCGGGGATTTCGTTTAGCATCGTCGGCGCCTGGGATCTCAGAAGCCCAGGACTAGGGCTGGAACGGGGACATGATCGACAAGCGCGTTAAATCGATCGCCGAGGCGATGCAGGGTATCAAGGACGGCTCGGTCGTCCTGTTCGGAGGGTTCGGAGCGGTTGGGCATCCCAAACACCTGATCGATGGACTGATCGAGCAGGGCGCCAAGGATTTGACGCTTGTTGGCAACAACGCCGGTTCCGGGCGCGTCGAGCCGCTGGTGCGCCTGCTTGCGACTGGTCGCGTGCGCAAGATCATCTGCAGCTTTCCGCGCTCCTCCGGCTCCGTCGTGTTCGACGAGATGCACAAGGCGGGTAAGCTGGAGTTGGAATTGGTGCCGCAGGGCACGCTGGCCGAGCGCATCCGCGCCGCCGGCGCCGGTATTCCGGCGTTCTACACGCCGACCGCGTACGGCACCGCGCTTGCTGAAGGCAAGGAAGCCCGCGAATTCAACGGGCGGATGCATCTGCTCGAGCATGCGATCAAGGCCGACGTGGCGTTGGTCGAAGCCTGGCAAGCCGATCGCTGGGGCAATCTCACCTACAAACTGTCGGGGCGGAATTTCAATCCGATCATGGCGACGGCGGCGGACCTCACGATCGTGCAGACACAACACATCGTTGAACTCGGCGACATCGGACCCGAGAACACTCATACGCCTGGAGTCTACGTCAACCGCGTCCTGCACGTGCCCTATGGCGATCCCGAGCCTGCGCTCGTCCCGACGACTTAGAAAATCATTGCCGAGGAGACAACGCTCATGACAACGACCGCCGCGCGCGCCGAAGCCGCCAGCGTCGAAGGTTTCAAGCCGTGGACGCGCCCGGAAATGGCGGCGCGCCTGGCCCGCGACATTCCTGAAGGCTGGTGCGTAAACCTCGGGATTGGCATTCCGCTGCTGGTCTCGAACTTCGTCAAAGGCCGCGAGGTCATCTTCCAGTCGGAGAACGGGATCATCGGCATGGGCGGGCTGCAGAAACCCGAGGAATTGGAGCCGTGGCTCGTCAACGCCGGCAAGCAGAACGTCAATCTCGTGACGGGCGCCTCGATCGTCCACCACGCCGATAGCTTCGCGATGATCCGAGGCGGCCACATCGATCTCTGCGTACTCGGCGCCTTCGAGGTCGCGGCGAACGGCGACTTCGCCAACTGGACGACGTCGCTCACCGATGGCGTGCCGGCGGTTGGCGGTGCCATGGATCTCGCGGTCGGTGCCAAGCGGTTGTGGATCATCATGGACCACACGTCCAAAAATGGCGGCACCAAGTTGCTCGAGCAGTGCGCACTGCCGCTGACGGCGCTCAAGGCCGTGAGCCGCGTCTACACGAACTTCGCGGTGCTCGACGTCGGGCCGAAGGGTTTTGAAGTCGTCGACATGGCGCCTGGCCTGACGATGGCGGCGCTTCAGGCGAAAACCGGAGCCAAGCTCGTCGCGAAAGCTGCGTGATCCGCATAAATCGTGGAAGTCTGACATGCGGAAAGGCGCGGGTGACCGCGCCTTTCTCGATTCTCTGTGACCTGTTGTTCCGTCCGCTCGGGAACTGCCAGCTCGCCTAGAACATCCCGAATACGATGGCGGCGAGAAACACGAAGGACATAATCGTGGCGGCGATGTTCAGCCTAAGTCCAAGCTGCATCTAGACCTCCTGCACTGACCTTCACTAGTCTTCACCAGCGTCTGCCACGGCACCAATCGGCACCCCATGAACAAACTGTAAGGTTCCCCAAAGACGCGTGGCAAGCGGAAAAGTTGCCGCAGCGCGAAAAGAAGACTTTTGTGCTCAAATGGATCTATGTAACCGGGTGTGCTGAATCGGCCACGAGGGCAGTCATCCCCGATATTAACCACAAGACAATTGATGATGGCCGAGTATTCGCGCGTGATACTCTTGACACAAGGGCGTGGCAGCTTCGCGACGGCTTGCAGCGCATCTTTTTTTCGGGCCAGTCGTAGTTTTCGCGCCCGATCCGGTCGTCGTACCGTGCCGCCTCACAAAAGCCGTTACGCCGACGCGAACACTTCACAAAGGTCGCGCGATCGTTAACGTCTGTCGCGGCATCGGCGTCGCGAGATCGGCGCCGACCCAAAAATCCTCGGGAGGAGCATATGGCCGATACGCGGGACGAGAGCCGGATTCCGATCCTCGTCGGATGTGGTCAACTCACGCAACGCGAGAAAGATCCAACGCGGGCGCTGTCGCCCATAGACCTGACGGCGGACGCGGCCCGACGAGCAGCGGAAGACACCGGCGCCGGCTCAGCGCTGCTCGCCGCCCTCGACACCATCGTCATGATCCGATCGTTCTCGGATACGAGCTGGCGGTTTGCATCGCCCTTTGGTCGCTATAAAAACCCGCCGCGCTCGCTCGCCAATCGGCTGGGCGCGTCCGCAGCGCACCGGCTCATCTACACGTACGCCGGCGGAAACATGCCGCAATGGTGCGTGAACCGGCTGTTCGAAATGATCACGCGCGGCGATTGCGAGGCGGCGCTGATCGCGGGCGGCGAAACCCTCGCGACGCAGAAGGCGGCGCAGCGCGCGGGGCTGACACTCGACTGGTCGGAGGACGCCGGCGGTGAGCCGGAAGTCTGGGGTGTCGCCAAGCGCGGCTGGAACGACATGGAGGATCGCCACCGCATGGCGGGCGCGATCTTCGCCTATCCGATGTTCGAGAATGGAATTCGCGGCCATCTGGGGCGCACGATCCCGGATCATCTCGCTGCGACCGGCAGGTTGTTTGCCCACTTCGCCGCCGTCGCCAAGGCTAATCCGCTCGCCGACCGCCGCGCCGGCTACAGCGCCGATCAGATCGCGACCGTCAGCGCCGACAATCCGTACATTGGCTTCCCCTACACCAAGCTCATGAACGCCAATGCGTTCATCGATCAAGCCGCGGCCATCGTGCTGACGTCCGTCGCCAAAGCCAAAGCGCTCGGTATTCCCGAGGACAAGTGGGTTTATCTCCATGGCTGCGCCGACGCGCACGATCATTGGTACGTGAGCGATCGCCATAACTTCCATTCGTCGCCTGCGATGCGCACGGTGGCGAAGGAAACCTTCGCGATGGCGGAGAAATCACTCGCCGATATGGCGCACCTCGACCTCTACAGCTGCTTTCCGTCCGCGGTGGAGATCGCCTGCAAGGAAATGGGCATCCCGCTCGATGACCCGCGCGGGCTCACCATTACCGGCGGCCTCCCTTACTTCGGCGGGCCCGGCAACAACTACGTCACCCATTCCATCGCCGAAATGATGAACCGCGTGCGCGCGCAACCCGGCTCGTTTGGCCTCGTCACCGCCAACGGGAACTATGTGACGAAGCAGTCGGCCGGTATCTATTCGACAATACCGCCGGAGCGCGCTTTTGCACCCAGAGATCCCGCCAACTATCAGGCGGGTATCGACGCCGACCGTGGCCCAGTCGTTGCCGAGATCGCCGAGGGGGATGGCACGATCGAGACCTACACGGTCATGCACGAACGTAAAGGGCCGGCGTATTCGATCTTGTTTGGCCGGCTTGGAGACGGCCGCCGCTTCATGGCCAACACACCGGATGATCCGGCACTGCTTGCCGACATGACCGGGTGTGACTATCTCGGCGCCAAGGGGCGCGTCCAACACACTGACGGCGTTAATATTTTCGTCCCGGAGTGAGATGGCGATTCATCGGGTGGTGTTTCTGCATCCCTTTTGCCACCGAACGCTGCGGCGCACGATGGACTTGGCGCAACGGCGCACTATATATGGAGTCACCGGTTTCCGGCGGGGCACTTTGGCGGGCCTCGGGCAAAAAATGGGAGGCAAAATTGTCCATGATGAAGCGTTGGTTGGGCAGGCTCATGATTGTGGGACTGGGGGCAGCCGTGCTCGTGGCCACACTGCCGAGCGATGCGGATGCGCGGCGCGGCGGTAGCTTCGGCAGCCGTGGCTCTAAGACGTTCAGCACACCGCCGACGACAAACACGGCGCCGAAGGCTGCGGCACCCGTCACCAAGTCGACGACGCAGCCCGGTGCCACGCAATCGGCTAACCCGTCGACGCGTCCCGGCGTAGGCGCGGGGGCGGCTCAGGGTGCATCGCGCTTCGGCGGTCTCAAGGGCATCCTGCTCGGCGGCCTGTTTGCAGCCGCTCTGTTCGGCATCTTCGGTGCCGGTGCCATGGCGAGCATCCTCGGTTTCATGCTGCAGATGCTGCTTGTCGGCGGCGTCATCTACCTGCTGTTCCGTTTGTTCCGTGGCGGCAGCAAGCCTGCGATGGCGACGGCTTCCGCCGGACCGGTGCCCGCTCCTGGGCGCACGCCGATGGACATCCTCAATCGTAGCGGCACCGGCCTCGGTGGTGGCGCGTCGAACGAGCTGAAGATCGGCCCGTCCGACTACGACGCCTTCGAGCGCCTGCTCGGCGAGGTTCAGACAGCCTATGGGCGCAACGACGTCGACGCGCTCAGCAGCCGCCTGACCCCGGAAATGCTGTCGTACTTCGCGGGTGAACTCGACGACAATGCGAAGAAGGGCCTGCTCAACGTTGTCTCCGATGTTAAGCTCGAGCAGGGCGATCTCGCGGAGGCATGGCGCGAGCAACACCTCGAATACGCGAGCGTGGCACTGCGCTACTCGCTGATCGATGCCACCGTTGAAAGCGCGACTGGCCGCGTCGTCGAAGGCAGCCGTACCGAGCCGACCGAACTCACGGAAGTGTGGACGTTCGCCCGCCCGGTCAACGGCACGGCGAGCCAGTGGGAACTGTCGGCGATCCAGTCGTCCTGAGCTTCACGGCTCACGCTCTGACACATGCGAGCGGCGCTCTCCTAACCGGAGGGCGCCGCTCCTGCTTTATAAGGGCCGCATGGCTCCCTGCCGTTTGTGGGGAAGACATCGCAAGCGCGTGCGGCTAGAAGCACGCTCTGTGCCGGGATCCAAGGCCGGCTCCAGCAGGGAACTCACGGAATGACCAAGCCGCTCGAAGGCCTCCTCGTCGTCTCGCTCGAGCAGGCTGTCGCGGCCCCGATGGCCGGTCGCCGCCTCGCCGACGCCGGCGCGCGCGTGATCAAACTCGAACGT
Organism: Rhizobiales bacterium Ga0077530; assembly: GCA_001464855.1. Lineage (GTDB taxonomy): Bacteria > Pseudomonadota > Alphaproteobacteria > Rhizobiales > Hyphomicrobiaceae. The sequence goes on along the minus strand of LNEA01000252.1, from coordinate 10,504 downwards.
CCAGAAGGTGATTTCGCGCGCGGTTACGACACGCTGGCGAACGGGCAGAGCGTCTATTTCATCTGGCTCAATCGCGGCAAAGAGTCGGTCGTCGTCGACCTCGCCAAGCCCGAGGACAAGCAACTCTTCGAGGCGTTGATCGCCAAGGCCGACGTGTTCCTCCAGAACCTGAAGCCGGGCGCGCTCGCGAAACTCGGCTTTCCCGTCGCAGAATTGTGTGCGCGCCATCCTCGCCTCATCGCGTGCTCGATTTCGGGCTACGGCGATACCGGCCCCTACGCCGACCGAAAGGCCTACGACCTGTTGATCCAGGCCGAGTCCGGTCTGGCGTCGGTCACCGGCAGCGCGCCCGAGCCGGCTCGCGTCGGCGTCTCGATCGTCGACGTGACGACTGGCCTCAACGCCTACGAAGCCATTCTCGAAGCGCTGCTGCGCCGCGCGGTTACGGGTCGCGGCGCCGACATCCGCATTTCGATGTTCGATTCCATGGCTGAACTGATGGGCGTGCCTCTGCTCCAGGGCATCTATGGCGCGCCGCCGCGCCGCATCGGCCTGTCGCATATTTCGCTCGCGCCTTATGGCGTGTTCACGACGCGCGATAATATCCCGATCCTCATCAGCATTCAGAATGACCGCGAATGGCGGGCGCTCTGCACCAAAGTGTTCGAGAAGCCCGAGAGCGGCACCGATTCGCGTTTTGCAACGTCGCCCGCGCGGATCGAAAACCGCCCTGCCACCGACGGTCTCGTCGCGGCATGGTTCGCCGATCACGACGCGGACGCCGCAATCGCCAAACTCGACGCCGCCGACATCGCCTTCGGTCGGGTCAACGACGTCCATGGCCTGCACGCACATCCCCACCTGCGCATGATGACCATTGCCACGCCCGCGGGTCCGGTCGATCTCCCCGCGCCGCCCGCGCAGTGGATCGGCGACGAGATACTGGCGGCCGATACCGTGCCTGTACTCGGATCGCACACCCGCAAGGTGCGTGAGGAGTTCTTGAGCGAGCGGTGACCGCGCCTACTTACGCCCGCGTGTTGCTGCTGGCTTTGTCTTCGGTTCGTCGGCATCAAACTGGTTGGCGTTGAGGCCGAGCAATTCGAATGCGCGCAGCATGTGGGGCGGGAGCGGTGCCGTCACGTCGATCGCGGGCTTGCCGGGGCGTGGATGCGGCAGCACGAGACGCCGCGCGTGGAGATGCAACTTCGGTTCGAGCGCGACCATGATCTGCGAGATGCCGCCCTCGTATTTGTTGTCGCCGATGATTGGGTGGCCGATCATCGCCATGTGGGCGCGGAGCTGATGCTGGCGGCCCGTCACGGGCTTGAGCGACACCCAGGCGGCGCGATTGGCGACGCGATCGATCACTGAATAATGGGTGGTCGCGTGCATGGCGGCATCCTGCTCGCCGGCTTCGGCTTTGCGGACGCGGTCGCCGTCAGGGCCGGCGGCTTTGACGAGCGCGGCTTCGATCTTGCCCTGGCGCGGGACCGGCACGCCTTTCACGAGTGCCCAATAGGTTTTCGCGGCGGAGCGGGTCTGGAAGGTGCGGCCGAGGAGAGCTGCGACCTCGCGCTTCTTGGCAATGAGGAGGACGCCGGTCGTATCGCGGTCGAGGCGGTGGACGAGGCGCGGGCGGTCGCCGAAGCGGTCGGTCATGCCCGCAAGGATGCCGTCGAGGTGGCGCCGTGTACCGGTGCCGCCCTGGACCGCGATGCCGAACGGCTTGTCGAGCACGAGCACGTCGTCGTCCTCGAACAGGATGAGGCTTTCGATGAAGTCGCGGTCGGTCTTGCCAGCGCTTGGCGCAACAGCATCCGAGGCGGCGACCTTTGGTTTGGGCGGCTCGCGTACGATACTTGGGACGCGCACCTCGGCACCGGGTTCCAGGCGTGCATTCGCTTCCACGCGGCGGCTGTCGACGCGAACTTGCCCAGAGCGCAGCAATTTCTGAAGATAGACGTGCCCGACGGCGGGAAAATGGACGCGGAACCAGCGGTCGAGGCGCATTCCGGCCTCATCGCGCCCGACGGTGATCGTTTCGACCGGTCTGCTCATCGCATCACGCTCCGCACCAGCGCCATGCCCAGCACCAGCGCCGCGACAGACGCCAGCAGCGACACCGCGATGTAAAGCGCGAGCGCGACGTGTTGCTGGCGCTCGTACAGGACCCACACGTCGAGGGAAAAGGCCGAAAACGTCGTGAAGCCACCGAGGATGCCCGTGGCGAGGAACGTCCGCAGGGCCGGCGCGCCGCCGTCGAACGGCATCAGCGCCTGGATGAGCGCACCCATCAGCAGCGAGCCCACAACGTTCACCGTCAGGGTCGCCCAGGGGAAGCCCGGCCCGAACCATGCGAGGAAGGCCGTATTGATGGCATGACGCAATCCGGCGCCGATTGCGCCGCCGGCGGCCGCGTACAGGATCAGTTGCATGGCGTCGAGGGCCTTGTTTGGTACCGCATCGTTGTCTTCCCGGCTTCTTACCGTAAATTCCCCGCCCCGGCACCCCCGGTTCCGGCCGGACTTGACTTGGGAGCCAATGCTGGGGAATGTCCCGCCAAATCGTATGTGCACCGCCGCATCGCGGTGTCCGGCCCGACCGGGCCGCATGAGGATCGCACCCACCAATGCCGACGTATCTCGATTTCGAGAAGCCGATCGCCGAACTGGAAAGCCGTGTCGCGGAGCTGCGCGCGCTGACGCGGGACGACGATAGCGCCGTGATCGGCGAAGAAATCACCAAACTCGAGGGCAAGTCCGCCCAGCTCCTGGTCGAGACCTATCGGGCGCTGAACCCCTGGCAGAAGACGACGGTCGCCCGCCACCCCGATCGCCCGCATTGCCTCGATTACATCGACCAGCTCATCGAGAGCTTTACGCCGATGGCTGGCGATCGCTACTTCTCCGAGGACGCGGCCATCATGGGAGGCATCGGAACCTTCCGCGGCCGTTCCGTCGTCGTCATCGGTCACGAAAAGGGGCACGACACCGAGACCCGCATCAAGCACAACTTCGGTATGGCGCGGCCCGAGGGCTATCGCAAAGCGGTGCGCCTCATGGATCTCACGGCCGGCGCGTATCCGGGTGTCGGCGCGGAAGAGCGCGGCCAGGCTGAAGCCATCGCACGTTCGACCGACCGCTGCCTCTCGCTCAGCGTGCCGATGATCGCGCTGGTCATCGGCGAGGGCGGCTCGGGCGGCGCCATCGCCATTGCTTCCGCCAACCGTATCCTGATGCTCGAGCACTCGGTTTACACCGTAGCGTCCCCTGAAGCGGCAGCCTCGATCCTGTGGCGGGATTCAACGCGCGCGGTCGATGCCGCGACCAACATGAAGATCACCGCGCAGGACCTCTACGAACTCGGCGTCATCGACGAGATCGTCTCCGAGCCGATCGGCGGCGCGCACCGTGACAAGGAGGGCGCTGTTCGTCGCGCCGGTGACGCCATCGCCAAGTCACTTGCCGCCTTCGACAAGATGTCGCCCGACGAAGTCCGCAAGCAGCGTCACGATCGCTTCCTCGCGATCGGTAGAGGGCTTTAGTTACCGCGGCGCCAACGCCTGCTGCCTCCGGCATCGGTCGCATACCCCTTCGGTCACAAGCCGCTACAGAAGTTGTTGAGGCGCGCGGCTACATAGCCCGCTCCTTCAATAACTGACCGAGGCCGCTCGGGCAGAGCGCCACGTCGTCGGGTAGGGCGTGCGGCTCGAACCAGCGGGCTGTACATTTCGACTGGTCGTGTTCGACAACTTCAATTGCATCCATAGCGTAGTAGTTCGGCTCGTGGAGTTGGATGTCGGTGGCGAACACGAACTCGTGGCCCGGTACGCCCTGGTGCTCGAATATGTTCTCGATTGCGAGCCATGGTCCGATGATGTCGATGCTGCAGCCGAGCTCCTCGCGAAACTCGCGCGTCAGTGCCTGTTCGCGTGTCTCGCCAAATTCGATCGTGCCACCAAGCGGACGAACGCCGAGAATTTTACCGTTGTCGTCGGGAAGTTCAGCCGCCAGCAATTGTGATCCACGCCACACCAGGCCAAGGACTTTGACACGCAGCACGCCCGGGGGGCGCCAAAGGATCATCTGTTTTTCCTGATTTGGGGGTGCGCGGCGTGCGCTTTCTCATGCGTCCGGCTTACCTGCCATCATGCGCAGCGGCGTGAACACGAGGACGGTTTCGCCGCGCTGGTTGATCACGGTATTGCGCGTGCGCACGAGGCCGCGGTTGCCCTTTGACGTGGGACGTTGCTCGATGACTTCGATCTCGCAGTGGATGGTGTCGCCGGCGAAGGTCGGTCCCTTGACGTCGAGTTCCATGTGCAGGAACGCGAGGCCCGTGCCCTGGATCGTGCCGAGCATGGTCATGCCTTCAGCGAGTGCATAGACGAGCGCGCCCGGTGCAACGCGGCCCTGGATCGCCGAGTGGTTCTTGACGAACTCCATGTCGGTGAACAGGACTTCGAGGAACCCGGTGCAGGAGATGAAGTTGACGATATCGGTTTCGGTGATGGTCCGTCCGAAGGTCTTGAACGTGGCGCCCACCGGCATTTCCTGCCAGTAAAGCCCCTGGCCGAGTAGTTTCATCTTTCGTCTCTCCTGCGATAGGCATGGTGTCAGATCATGCGGCCTGCTGGGCACGCATCGCTTCGCCACGATAGCTCAATGCCTCGGCGATGTGATGGCGCTCGACGCGCTCGGCGCCGTCGAGGTCGGCGATGGTGCGGGCGACTTTCAGGGTGCGATGGAAGCCGCGCGCGGACAGGCCCATGGCATCGGAAGCGGTCCGCAACAGCGCGACGCCCGCGTCGTCTGGACGGGCGATGTCATCGAGCATCTGGCCGGAGCAGTCGGCGTTGGTGCGGATGCGGCGCGCACCGAGATTGGCGAAGCGGGCAATTTGCAGATTGCGCGCCGCCGCCACCCGGCTGCGCACCTCGGCACTCCCTTCCTGTGGTGGCGGCAGCACGAGATCGGCGGCGGAGACCGGGGCGAGCTCGATCTGCATGTCGATACGGTCGAGGAACGGGCCGGAGAGCCGCGCCTGGTATTCGTCGGCGCAGCGTGGTCCGCGTTTGCACGTCACGCCGGGTCCGCCGCCGCCGCATTTGCAGGGGTTCATCGCGGCGATGAGCTGAAACCGTGAGGGGTAGGTGATCCGGTGGTTGGCGCGCGCGATCACTGTTTCGCCGGTTTCGAGCGGTTGGCGCATGGCATCGAGCACGTTCGGCTGGAACTCGGGCAACTCGTCGAGAAAGAGCACACCGAGATGGGCGAGCGAGACTTCGCCGGGGCGCGCGCGGCTGCCACCGCCGACGAGCGCCGCCATGCTCGCTGAATGATGGGGTGCGCGGAACGGCCGCGTCCGCGTGATCTGGCCACCTGCAAGTTCGCCAGCGAGGCTCTTGATCATGGAAACTTCGAGCATCTCCGCAGGCTCGAGCGGTGGCAGGATCGAGGCGAGCCGCGCTGCCAGCATCGACTTTCCCGATCCCGGCGGCCCGACCATCAAGAGATTATGGCCACCGGCCGCCGCGATCTCGAGCGCGCGCTTGGCGCTCTCCTGGCCTCTGACGTCGCGCAGGTCGAGCAGCGTCTCCGGCCCCATAGGACCGCCCGGCGCCGGCCGCGCCAAGACTTGCGTGCCCTTGAAGTGATTGACCAGCGACAGGAGGTGCGGGGCGGCGAGCACAGCCATGTCCTCGGCTGCCCACGCAGCTTCCGAACCGCAGCTTGCCGGACAAATCAAACCCTTGCCGAGCGCGTTGGCGCCAATGGCCGCGGGCAGTGCGCCCGGCACCGCACGGATCGAACCGTCGAGCGCGAGTTCGCCGATCGCCGCGTAGCCCTCGACGGCATCGGGAGCGATGGCGCCTGTCGCAACCATCAGGGCGAGCGCAATCGCGAGATCAAAATGGCTGCCTTCCTTGGGGAGGTCGGCGGGAGCGAGATTGACCGTGATGTGTCGGAAGGGGAGCGCCATGCCGACGGCGTGGAGCGCGTTGCGAACGCGCTCGCGGCTTTCGGCGACCGCCTTGTCAGGGAGACCAACAATCGCGAACACGTGCCGCCCGCCGCTGACCCGGACCTGCACTTCGACGGGGCGCGCCTCGATGCCGACGAACGCCAGGGTGGAGATCTGTCCGTACATGCTCGACGCGCCCCGCCACCCTGAATTCGCCACCAGCAGTGAGTTTTCAGGCTAAGCGGGCGGTTTGGGAGCGTCAAGAACAAATTGAGAACAAATTCGCCGCTCCGTTGCGGATCAATATCCTTCTTTCAGCAGAGGGAATGGACTGTCGAGGCCGCGACGCGACAGCGGGATCGCGCGTGCGAGGTAGCTTCGGTCCAGGCCGGCGAAGCTGGTGAGGCCTAGGAGGCCGAGCACGCGGCGCGTCTCATCTTCGAGCAGTTCCAGCGCGGTCAGGAGCGCGGCTTCGCCACCGGCCGCCAGCGCGAGACCTTGCAGGCGACCGATGCCGACCGCGTCGGCGCCGAGCGCAATCGCTTTGACGATGTCGGTGCCGCGATAGATCCCGCCATCGACCACGATCCGGCACTTGCCCTTCACCGCTTCGGCGACGTCCGGCAGGTCGGCGATGCTGCCGCGCCCGTGATCGAGTTGGCGCCCGCCATGGTTCGACACGTAGACGACATCGATGCCGTGCTCCACCGCGATGCGCGCGTCTTCCGGTGTCGCGATGCCTTTGATGAACATCGGGATCGGGCATTTCTTGCGGATGCGTTCGATGTCGCGCCAGGAGAACGCGGCCTGGAACGGGTCGCCGACGCCGCTCCCGCCGGAGGCGCGCCGCGCGGTCGGCTTGTAGCGCTTGGCGATGTCGCGCTCGCGTCGCCCGTAATAGTCGAGGTCGACGGTCAGGCAGAGGCCGGCGTAGCCATTGGCGACCGCGGCGGCGACGCGGGCGTCGACCCAGTCGGCGTCGCCGCGGACGTAGAGCTGGAAAATCTTCGGATAGCCGGGAGCGGCGGCGGCGACCTCCTCGAGGCCGGGTTTGCAGACCGAGCTCAGCATATGGAAGACGCCGAATTCGGCCGCCGCCTTCGTGGGCGCAATGCCGCCGGCGGGACAGAGATCCTGCAACGAGCCGATTGGCGCGAGGATGACCGGAAGGCGCAGCGAATGGCCGAGGAACGTGGTGCGCATGTCGACGGTACCGACATCGCGAAGGACGCGCGGACGGAAGGCGAGAGCTTCGAACCCAAGACGATTGCGCTCGAGCGTGGTTTCGGTGTCGGCGCCACCCATGAGGTAATCCCAGGTCTCCTTCGAGAGAGCCTTGCGGGCGGGTTCGACCAGTTCGTGCAGGACTTCGATCGACGGCGTGCTCATGCTCCCCCCTTACGGCTTTGATGTGAGGCGCAACTCTTTGAAGTCGAATACCGCGCCGATATTGGTACTAGCGCTTGGAGCCGCGGTGATCCAGTAGCGATACGGTCGAGGGAGCCATGTCCGGAAGGGGCGGGCCAAATAAAAAACCGCTCCAAGCGCTGGGCCGGGAGCGGCTTTTTGTTATGACGCGGCGTCGTTGCAGATGCCGGCCAGAGCGCGCGGACTGCTTACTTACGGTGGAACAGCGCGTCCAGGATGCAAATCGGGGCCGGCGCGACGGCGACCTTGACCACCTTCTTCTTCTTGGAAACCTTTTTGACCATCTTCTTCTTGGCCATCTTCTTCTTCATGGCGACCGTGGTCACCATCGACTCAGCCGACGCAGCCGGCGTGGCGGTCAGCGGGGCCGCAGCCGCGGGCATCGCCGAAGCGATTGCGATCATGCCGGCCGTACCAAGTGCAACGAGCAAACGAGCCATCTTTATCCTCCAAAAGCAGTTCAAGACGTGGCCGCATCCCCATGCGGGCACGCAAATTTTTACATGAGCTGTGCTGCGTCGCTCAAATAGAAAAAGGTTAAGCGATTAATTCTCGAAGCGTTGTGTGGAGAGAATGAAACACTTTTGCTTGGTTGCGGAAGAAACCGGCGTATTTTGTTGTCAAATATTCATTTTGGCGGGGTTTTGCGGGCATTCGCAATTGCGAAACAAACGGAAACGCCGCTGCTCCCGTGATCATTTGCATTTAACTGATGACGGGTCGGCGGACGTGCACATCGTCGCGCAAAACAGTCCCGTCTTCATGCCGCTCCAGCGTCACGGAACGAATAGCACCGGGCACGGATCGTGGGGATTGTCCCACGTTGAGGATCGCGGCCTCGGGCACCTGCTCCCTGAGCCTACCGAGCAGGTCCACGCGGGTCGTCTCGTCGAGCGCCGTCAAGGCATCGTCGAGAATGATGACATCCGGGCGATGCAAAACCAGTCGTGCGATCGACAGCCGTTGCCGCTCGCCCGTCGAGAGTGACTGATCCCAGCGACCCGCCTGATCGAGTTTGTCGGCGAGATGAGAAAGCCCGGCATCGGCGAGAGCAGCCGTAAGCGCGCGGTCGTCGTGAGCAACATCCTCGTCGGGATAACTCAACGCCGCGCGCAGCGTCGTCAGCGGCACGTATCCCTGCTGCGGCGCGATCATGATCCGGGCACCGCTGCCGACGCGGATGACGCCATGGCCGCCGTGCCACAGACCGGCAATGGCGCGCACAAGCGTCGTCTTCCCAGAGCTGGTATCGCCTGAAATAGAAAGCGACGTAGCCGGCGGCAGTGTCAGGTCGGCGCGGGCGACGATCGGGCGGCCGTTCGGATCGTTGACCGAGACACCGTCGAGCGTCAGCCCTTCTGTCGGCGAATGGACGATTTCGATCCGGCGAGGTGCCGCCTCGAGCCGCCCGTCGATCGTCGCGCAGGCGTCGACCATGTCCATGACGCGCCGTGCCGAGGCGTACCAGTCGGCGACGCGGCTGAAATTGTCGACGATCCAGGAAATCGCCATTTGGACTTGGGCGAAGGCAGCCGCGAGCTGCGTCACCTCGCCAAGGGTCAGCTCGCCGCGAAGATATTTCGGTGCCGCGAAGAGCAGCGGAACCAGCGGTGTCATTGGCCCGATCGTATTGGTGATCCAGGTCAGGCGGCCGTGCTGCTGTACGATCAACAGCCAGCGTTGGACGACGGTTCCGTAGATCCGCGCGAGGATGTTACGCTCGGTTTTTTCCCCGCCCATCAGCGCGACGCTCTCGGCGTTATCGCGCAGCCGCATCAGCGCGAAGCGGAAGTCGCCCTCCGCTTCGTTCTTGCGCCCGACGAACCCGACGAGCCGGCGCCCGATCCACATCGTGATCAGTGAGCCGATCACGCCGTAGGCCACGGCGAGCAGCACCATGTAGGCGGGGATCGTGATGGCGGTGCCGGCGATGGTCAGATCGATCGAGCCGCCGACGGTCCACAGGATCGAGATAAACGCTGCAGCCGAAATCGTTGCCGTGACGAGCCCGATGCCGAGATCGACCAGCGGTTCGCTCGCCCAACGTGAATCGTCGGCAATACGGTATTCGGGGTTGGCCGGCTGCGTGCCGGTATGGGTCAGGTGATAGAAGCGCCGGTTTTCCAGCCACCGCGAAACCACTTCACCGACGATCCACGCTCGCCAGTGCACTTGCAGCCGCTCGCGGGTCAGTACGATGCACACGCCAACCGCCGCCATCGCCGCAACGATCGCGAGAAACACGGTCGCCGATTGCCAGAGCGTGGCGGCATCACGGCGCTCGAGGGCGTCGAAGAACCACCGCGTCCAATGATTGAGGGCCACCGTCAGTGACGTGCTGAGGACGAGGACCGCCGCGAGCGTGATCGTCAGTATCCACGCCCTCCGCGCTTCCGACCCTTGCCAGAAGCCGCCCGCAAAACGGGAAAAGGCGCGAATAACGCGCCAATCGAGGTCGAGGTTTTGCGCGTCAATCGAGACTGCCGGCGCAGGGGCTGGGCGAGCCGTCGATTTGGCAGCATCGGCGGAACCCGGATCCGTTGTCACGAGTCGGTCTCCCGGTGCTTCTCAGTCGTCAAGAAATCCGGCAGCCGAGCCATGTGAAACGGGTTTCCCTCTTCCACCTCCGGCGTCGTCGTGCGCGCCGGCTCAGTAACGTGGCCGAAGTCTAGCTTTCCGTCCCGGCAAAAGCGAGGCGTGATGAATTTCCGGAATTTCGCGAGTTCTATTACTTGAAGACAATTGGCGCGAAGTAGGCGCGCTGGTCAGCAGAGAGGTTCGCCGGCGGGCGCGGGAACGCCGTCAGGCGCGCCAATTTTACTGCCGCCTCGTCGAGTGCCCGATGGCCGCTCGATCTTTGGACATCGGCGCGTTCGAGGGCGCCGTCGCTGGCGATCACGATGCGCAGCACTACTGTCCCCTTGGCCCGAACGGCGGTCGCGCGGGCTTGCGTCTCCCGCAAGTCGACGGCGAGGAGCGCTTCCTGGACCGCGAGTCCATAGGCCTGGACGTCGCCACGGCTGGCTGAGGCCGCAGACGATGCGGGCGGCAGTTCGGGCGCGACGCCGCGAGAGGGCGCGCCGCCGGCTGTGGTTTCTTCGGGAGACGG
>LNEA01000251.1 GCA_001464855.1 Rhizobiales bacterium Ga0077530 | reverse complement strand
GGTTTGCACTTGCCGAATATGCCCGCCTGTTTGACGAACCGATCGATTTGCATTAGGCGGGCGCTTGCTTTTCTCGCCCGCGCCTGCTGGAAAGAGGTACCGGCCGCCGATGTCCCGCCCGGGCGCGGACCGCAATCCGGCAATGTCACCTCCACCGAGGACTCAAAATGACCGTGCTCGCGGATGTCGAGACGCATATCCGGACCGCTCTCGCAAAGCTGCAGCAGGACGGCCGGCTGCCGGCCGACCTCGCCATTGGCCGCATCGAGGTCGAACCGACCAAGGATCCCAAGCACGGTGATCTCGCGACCAACGCCGCGATGGTGCTTGCCAAGCCGGCGCGCATGAAGCCGCGCGATATTGCCGATGCGCTCGTCATTGAGCTGTCGGCAGTTCCCGGTATGGTGCATGTCGAGGTGGCGGGGCCGGGCTTCGTCAACATGAAGCTTGAACCGGCGCGCTGGCAGGCGGTCGTCGGCGAGGTGCTGTCGGCAGGTCCGCGCTATGGCGAGGCGGACATCGGGCGCGGCGAGCCGCTGCTGATCGAATACGTTTCGGTCAATCCAACGGGACCGATGCACGTCGGCCATGGTCGTGGCGCCGCATTCGGCGACTCGCTTGCAAACCTGCTTGCCTTCGCCGGCTACAAGGTGAGCCGCGAATACTACGTCAATGATGCGGGCGGACAGGTCGACACGCTCGCGCGTTCCGCGTTCCTGCGCTACCGCGAAGCACTCGGCGAAAATATCGGCGAGATCCCGGCGGGACTTTATCCGGGCGATTACTTGAAGCCGGTCGGCAAGGAGATCGCGCGCCTGCACGGCGACGCTTTGCTGGCGAAGGCAAACGATGAGAGCGCCTGGCTGCCGATCGTGCGCGCGATCGCCATCGACGCCATGCTCGCCATGATCAAGAACGATCTGGCCGCGCTCGACGTCCGTCACGATGTATTTTTCTCCGAGCGCTCGTTGATCGCCGACGGGCGCGATCAGATCGCCGAGACGATCGCGCAGCTTCGTAGCCAGGGCCTCGTCTTCGAGGGGCGCCTCGAAAAGCCGAAAGGGCACGACGACGACGAGTGGGAAGACCGCGAGCAGACGCTCTTTCGCTCCACCGAC
>LNEA01000250.1 GCA_001464855.1 Rhizobiales bacterium Ga0077530 | reverse complement strand
GCCCGTAAGCGCGCGAGAGAGCCGCGCGCTTCTCAGTTCGGCAACGCCACCGGGGCGTCCGACAGCGTACGCAGGTACGCCAGCAGGTCGGCCAGTTCAGGATTATCCTTCACGCCAGGGAAGGCCATCTTATTGGCCGGGATGGCGTCGCGCGGATTGTGCAGATAGGCCGCGAGGTGCTCCCAGTCCCACTTGCCGCCCTTGGCAACCATGGCGGGGGAATAGGCAAAACCCTCATGCTTGCCAACGTCACGACCAACGACGCCATAGAGGTTCGGTCCGACCTTGTTCGGGCCACCCTTGTCGACCGTATGACACGACGTGCACTTACGGAACGAATCCTTGCCGCCGTCGACGCTGGCTTTGGCCATCAGCGGCGCGATCTCTTTGAAATCGAACGGAGCTGCCGGCTTACCCGTCCCGGCACCAGGCACACCGCCCTTGGGCACGGGCAGCGAATAGCCGGCCGTCGCCACTTTATGCGGCTTGTCGACGATTTCGAGGAGTGTCTTGCCCCCGAAGATCAAAAGCGCCGCCGTCAGCACTGCGCCGGCGATTTTATTCAGCTCGAAAGAGTTCATTGCAGTTGCGCTTCCTCGTCGGGGCTGTACCGAAGCGGCCGCCCGTATCCCTCGAACGGGCGCCAATATAGGACTTCCCCCGATGCTTGCAACCTGAACGGCACCTGTTCTACGAGGAGTACCCGAGACCAATTGTCACCGCCCTCGCAAAGCGCGGCGAACGGTCCTCAAAGCCTCCCGGCGAGCGCACCAAAAACCTAGGCAGGAAACGCAGGATCAAATGGCATGGCCGGCGCGCTGATCATGATTCCCTCCCGGATGGCATCGACCCGCCTCCCGGACAAACCCCTCGCCGACATCCACGGCGTGCCTATGATTGTGCACGTGTGGCGGCGCGCCATGGAAGCTGACATTGGCCGGGTGGTCGTCGCAACCGATAGCGCCGAGATCGCCGCCGCGATCAGCAGCGCTGGTGGCGAGGCCCACATGACCCGGCCCGATCACCCGAACGGCACTGACCGCATCTTTGAAGCCGTCAGCGCACTCGACCCCGGACGGGAATTCGGCGCCATCGTCAACGTCCAAGGCGACCTGCCGACGATCGAACCGCGCCTGATCCGGACCTGCCTCGACGTCCTTCTGGCCGAACCCGCCGCCGACATCGCGACCATCGCCTGCGCCATCACGTTAGAGGAGGAGCGCACCAACCCAAACGTCGTCAAGGCGGTTGGTACCCCGATTGGCCCCGACCGCCTCAGGGCGCTTTATTTTACCCGTGCGACCGCACCAAGCGGCGAGGGCCCGCTCTACCACCACATCGGCATGTACGCCTACACCCGTCAGGCCCTCGACCGGTTCGTCGCGCTGCCCCCCTCGACGCTCGAACTCCGCGAGCGTCTCGAACAACTTAGGGCGTTGGAGGCGGGAATGCGCATCGACGTCGGCCTCGTTGACACGGTCCCCCTCGGTGTCGATACTCCGGCCGATCTCGAGCGGGCCAGAGACCTCTTGAGACTCAGCTCCTGACCCCCGCCTGAACCCTTTTGCCCGGCCAGTTCCATGTCACCAAAGAAGTCATCTTCCGCCGCGGGGACGACCGCCCAGCGGGCGGCGCCGCCGTCCGCGCGCGCGCCCCGTCCGCGCATCTCCTATCAAGGTGAGGCCGGCGCCAACTCACACCTCGCATGCAACGAGGTGTATCCCGAGTTCGAGCCGCTGCCGTGTCCGACGTTCGAGGATGCGATCGCCGCCGTGAAATCGGGTGAAGCCCGCTATGCGATGATCCCGATCGAGAACTCGCTCGCCGGCCGCGTCGCCGACATTCACCACCTGCTGCCGCAGTCCGGCCTCTACATCGTCGGCGAGCACTTCCTGCCGATCCGCTTCCAGCTCATGGCGCTGAAGGGCGTCAAGATCGGCGAAATCACCGACATCTACAGCCACATTCACGCGCTCGGCCAATGCCGTCGCATCATCCGCAAACATGGGTTCAAGGCGCACGTCGCCGGCGACACGGCCGGCGCTGCCCGCCAGGTCGCGGAATGGGGTGACCGGACTCGTGCCGCCCTCGCCCCTCGTATTGCCGCCGACATTTACGGCCTCGACATCCTCGCCGAGGACGTCGAGGACGAGAAGCACAACACGACTCGCTTCGTCGTCCTGTCTGCCGAACCGGAGGACGCGCCGCCCGGCAATGGCCTCGTCGTCACGACCTTCATCTTCAACGTCCGCAACGTGCCGGCAGCGCTCTACAAGGCCATGGGTGGCTTCGCGACCAATGGCGTCAATATGACCAAGCTCGAGTCCTACCAGGTCAACGGCGAGTTCGTCGCAACGATGTTCTACGCCGATATCGAAGGCCATCCGAGCGATCGACCGGTGCGGCTCGCGCTTGAGGAACTTGCGTTCTTCTCGAGCGAGATGCGCATCCTTGGCACCTACCCGGCGAGCACCTACCGCGCCGAGATCGCCCGCAAGGCGGCGGCCCGGACCAGCGCCGACGCCGGCTGAGAAAAACGACGGCGGTCACAAGAGCAGGGACGGGGACCCATGCTGCCTGACGATGTGTTCCGCACCAAGTTCGATCGCACGGTCGAGGCTCTGCGCGGGTGGGGCGGCGCGCTCGGCGATTGCGCGCGCGTTGAGGAAGAGAGCGCGGCCCGCTATTGGCGGATCGCCGTGCGGCCTCTGGCGGCCGGCGCGTGTCCGCTCGAGTTGATCCTGCACCATCGCCAGCGCTGTGATCTTGCGATCGGGGACGAATCCTACGAGGACCGCGCCGTCGACGAGTTCGATCTCCTGCTGCCGCTCGCCGAAGCGATCACCGCGGGGCGCGTGCTGACACGCCAGAAGACGAGCGCCGACACCGGCGCCGCTCTCGCCATCGAGACTCACGTGCGCCTCGCCGGCGGCCAAGTCTGGCAGGCCGACCGACGCCTGCGCTCCCGCTCCGTCCCCGGCCGCACGATCCTGGAAGATCGCTGGTTTTTGCCGTACAGGCGGTGAAGCGCCTTACTATCCCCTCTCCCCGCCCTCGCGGGGAGAGGGTTAGGGTGAGGGGCGGCAACTAGTAAAACGTCGGTGTATGACGCCGCCCCTTATCCCGACCTTCTCCCCGTAAGGACGGGGAGAAGGGGAAATACGATCGCCATCGGCGCGACCCTACACCCGCTTCACCGCCACCACTTCGCCGCCGATTGCCTTGATCCGCGCGACCGTCTCGGCAAGCGGCTCGATGACGACGCGCATGTGAAAGCCGTTGGAGTGCAGAAGCTGCGTGGCGTCGGTCATGATGCCGACGTGGCCACGCCAGAACACGAGATCGCCGCGCCGGAGCCCTTCGAGCGACGGACTGTGATTATCGCGCGGCGCTGACACGCCGGTCGCGCGGAGCGCGGTCTGGACGAGACCGGAGCAATCGATGCCGGCGCGAGTCCGCCCACCCCAGAGATAGGGCGAGCCGAGAAAACGCTCGGCGACAGCGACGAAATCCGCTTCGCGCGCATCGAGGCCGGCGAGATGCGGGAGCGGAATGAAAGCACCGATCGCGAGCGCCGCAAAGCCGTTGTCCTCGCGCTCGACGGCCACGCGGGCACCCAATGGCAGGTCGACCAACGGCGGCGACTTGACGTCGGGTCGGGCCATGGCGGGCGTCGACAGTGCGGCGATCTTGTGGGTGGCTGAACCGACAGCGCGCGAGATCGCGGCGGCTGGCACATAGCCGACATAGCCGTCAGCGTCCGCCTGGACCCAAGCCCAACCCTCGTGCTCCTCGAACACGCGGACGGTCTCTCCGAACAGCAGTTGCACCGAACACATGGGCAATCGCGACGCGCACCTGTCCCGGCCAGCCCGCAACAAATCTCGCGGCCGCGACGCGGCCTTCGAGGTGCGCGTCGGCAAGGTCGGCGCGATAAACATTGAGGCGCGGATCGAGAGGGCTATGGACCATGCGTTCCCCAACTCAGGCGCCGGCGACACGGCGCACGACCTCGAACACCGCGCGCGCGGCCTGCGGTTCTCCGCCTTTCGGCCCCATCGGGCGCGGCGCCGGCCGCCAGCCATAGATGTCGAAGTGGGCGTACGTGCGGGCCTGCCTGACGAAGCGTTTCAAGAAAATCGCAGCGACGATCGCGCCGGCAAATCCGCCCTCGGCGACATTGTTCATGTCGGCGACGTTGCTTTCGAGCCAGGCATCGTAGGGCGTCGTCATCGGCAGGCGCCAGACGGGATCGGCGACCGCCACGCTCGACGCGTAGATCTCGTTGGCCAGTCCCTCGTCATCGCAGAAATAAGGTTGCAGATCCGGCCCCAGCGCGACTCGCGCGGCGCCCGTGAGCGTGGCAAAGGTGAACAGGTGGTCCGGCGCCTCTTCGTCGGCGAGCGACAGCGCATCGGCAAGAACGAGGCGACCCTCTGCATCGGTGTTGCCAATCTCGACGGTCGCACCGGAGCGCGCTCGGATCACGTCGCTCGGACGGAAAGCGCTGCCGCCGATGGCGTTCTCAGCCGCTGGAATGAGCACGCGCAGGCGCACGTCGAGACCAGCGCTCATGATCATGTGCCCGAGCGCCAGCGCGGTGGCCGCGCCACCCATGTCTTTCTTCATCAGCAACATGCCGCTCGACGACTTGACGTCGAGACCGCCGGTATCGAAGCAGATGCCCTTCCCGATCACCGTGACCTTGACGGCGTCGGCGCGTCCCCAGGTCAAGTCGATGAGGCGCGGCGCGCGTGTGCTGGCGCGGCCGACGGCATG
>LNEA01000249.1 GCA_001464855.1 Rhizobiales bacterium Ga0077530 | reverse complement strand
GTCCGACCGAAGCGGCCATTCGCGATGCTGTCAGCCTACTACAACAGCCCAGAAGCGACGCTCGAGGCTTGCCGCAATCTCTGGTTCCACACCGGCGACAACGCGCGGGCGGATGCCGACGGCTACTACTACTTCGTCGATCGTAAGAAGGACTCGATCCGACGCCGAGGCGAGAACATCTCGTCATCCGAGGTCGAAGCGACGCTCAACCGACACCCCGCGGTCCTCGAATGCGCTGTGATCGCGGCGCCATCCGAACTCGGAGAGGACGAGGTCAAGGCAGTCGTCGTCCTACGTGATGGCGCTCAGGCCACGCCCGACGAACTATGGGCGTTCTGCGACGAGCACATGCCGCGGTTCTGGGTGCCACGCTATCTTGAATTCCGACGCGAGATGCCGAAGACGCCCAGTCAGAAGATCCAAAAATACCTGCTGCGCGCGGGCGAAGACCAGGGTGACATCTTTGAGCGCGCACCGAGTGGAAGGCGCACGACATGACCACGCGAACGATCAAAGTGTATTCGGACTACAAAAGCCCGTACGCGTATCTCGCCAAGGATCTCGTCTACGATCTCGAGCGCGAGACTGGCGTCGCCGTCGACTGGCTGCCCTACACGCTCGACATCCCCGCTTATCTCGGCAGCGCCAAACTCGACGCAGGCGGCGGCGTCGCCGAGGAAAGCCGTAACGCGCATCAATGGCGACGCGTGAAGTACAGCTATATGGACTGCCGCCGCGAGGCGAACCGACGCGGATTGACGATTCGCGGCACCCAGAAGATCTGGGACTCGTCGCTGGCCAGCATCGGCATGTTGTATGCGAAAGAGCGCGGCGTATTCCGCGACTATCACGACCGCGTCTTCGAGCGCTTCTGGCGACGTGAATTGGACATTGAAAGCGTTCCCGTATTGGCGGCGCTGCTCGGCGAATGCGGCACCGACACGTCCGATTTCGCCGCTTACGCGGCCAACGAGGGACGCGCATTGCTCGCTAAAATCCAAACCGAGGCCGAAGCCGCCGGAGTTTTCGGCGTGCCGAGCATCCTCATCGACGGCAGCGACCTCTACTGGGGTCGCGAGCATTTTCCCGTCGTCACCGAGATGCTGCGCGGTGCCCGTTGAGTCATGTCTGCGCGTCAGCGCGCCCACATTCAGTCGAGATCGCATGGAGACCCATGTGATGCTCGCGTATCGCGTCGTCAGGCTGGAGAGCTCTCATGATCTATGAATTCCGCACCTATACGCTGCACGTCCGCGCGATGCCCGAGTTCATCAAGCGTTTCGGCGAGGCGCTGCCGAGACGGCTCGAATTGTCGCCGCTGGCCGCGTTCTGGTACACGGAGCTCGGGCCGTTGAATCAGGTCATCCACGTCTGGCCGTACAAGGATACCAACGAGCGGGCGGCGATCCGCGCGGAAGCGGTACGTGCCGGCATCTGGCCACCAAAGACGCTCGAATTCATCGCCGATATGAAATCCGAGATCCTTGAGCCGCTGCCGTTCTCGCCGAAGCTCGAACCGTCCAACCATGGTCCATATTTCGAGATGCGAACCTATGACCTGCGGGCGGGTGGCGTTCCGGAAATGGCGGCGAAATGGGAGAAACATCTACCGCCCCGGCTCGCCCTCTCGCCGCTGATCGGCGTCTATGCGTCGGACATCGGCGGCCTCAATCAATTCATCCACATCTGGGCGTACAAGAGCCTCGACGAGCGCATGGCGGTCCGCAAGACGATGCAAGAGAAGGGCATCTGGCCGCCACCGCCGCCGGTTCCGACATTGCGGCAAGAGGCGAAGATCATGCTCGCCGCACCATTCTCGCCGGTCCAATAGTCAGCGCCGGGACTGTCCGCTGCCCATCCTGCAGCGGCGTACGCGCAGCGTAGTTAAGATCGTCGGGACGAGAGCACCGACGATGCGCGTGGGAGCATTTGCCACATCAAATTCAACTTTGACCTCGCCATGCGCACACACTAGGATTCGCGCGAACACTCAGGGGAAATTCGAACGCATCCTGAGAAAATCACGCGAGCTGGCTCGCGCCCACGAAGCAATCCGTCGCGCTCAACGCAGCGCGATTTGCTCGTAGGCACGGTTGTCAGTCGCACATCCAGGGACAAGGAGACGACTCGAATGATCAAGGCATGGGCAATCTGCGGCATCGCCATCGCGACAGCAATCTCGACAATCGTGCCGGCGGCCGCGGTCTATCCCGAGCGTCCAATCACCACGATCGTCGCCTGGCCCGCAGGCGGCGCTACGGACCTTGTCGCTCGGGGCTTGCAGGAAGCCCTTGGAAAGTCCCTGGGCCAGCAGGTCATCGTCAAGAATGTACCTGGTGCCGCCGGCACGATTGGCACGAGCGAAGCTGCCGCCGCGACCGCTGACGGCTACACGATCCTCATCACGCCAAGCGGCCCGACGGTCGCACAGCCGCATCGCATGAAGCTGACGTACGACCTCAGCAGCTTCGATCCGATCTGCAAGCTCGTCGAGCAGCCCTTGGTCCTGATGGCAACCAAGTCGACGAAATACAAAACGATCGCGGACCTCATTGCCGCAGCGAAGGCAGCGCCGGGCAAGATCACCTACGGCACTTCGGGACCCGGCTCGATCACGCACCTCGCCAAGCTCGCGCTCGAGAAGGCGGCCGACATCAAGCTCAAGCACGTTCCGTTCAAGGGTTCGGCCGATGCGGTGCAGGCGCTTCTGTCGGACACCGTCGATCTCTATAGCGATCAGGCCAATCTGGTCCCGCAGTACGATTTGCTGCCCATCGCCATCTACGGCGAAACGCGTTCCGACAATTTCAAGGACACGCCGACGGTCCGTGAAACCGGGTTCGATGTCGTGATGACCAACTACAATGCGATCTTCGTGCCCGCAGGGACGCCCGACGCCGTCAAGACCAAGCTCGGCCAAGCCTGCAAAGCAGCGCTGGACGACGAGAAGGTCAAGGAGATCTACGGTCGCCAGAAGTATCCGATAGCCTATCAGGATGCGGCAGCCTTCAAGACCTACGTCGAGGCCGACTACAAGCGGGTCAAGGACCTGGTCGAGGCTGCGGGTCTCGGCAAGAAGTGACCATCGCAGCGACGGCGCCCTGTTCGGGCGCACGGGGGAATCGAGTGTGATGGGTGCTCGGCAACAGCATTGGGCGGGCTTTTTCTTCATCGCCTTCGGTGCCCTTGCAATCTGGGCCGGCAGGGGCCTCACGGTGGGCACTGCGTCCGATATGGGGATCGGTTATGCCCCGCGGGCGTTGGCCATTGGCTGCGTCGGCGTGGGCGTCATCCTGCTGCTTCAGACCTTGTTCAGCGCGCCGGTGGACGGTGAGCCACGGGTCAGCCTGGCGTGGCGGCCACTCGTCCTTGTGACGGCAATGGTGCTTGGCTTCGGCGTGCTGCTGCCCCGGCTGGGGTTGCCGCTCACGATCGCACTGATGATCCCGCTTGCCGCGCTCTCCGGTGAATCGTTTCGCTGGCCGACAATGGCCGCGATCGCCGCCGGCATGGCACTTCTGTGCACGCTGTTGTTTTCAACGGCGCTGAAACTGCAAATCCCGATTTGGCCGTTCTGATGGACCTGTTCTCGAACCTGGCGTTGGGTTTCGGCGTCGCACTCACGCTGAAGAATCTGTTCTACTGCTTCATCGGCGCGCTGTTTGGCACGCTGATCGGTGTCCTCCCGGGCATCGGTCCGCTGGCGACCATCGCGATGCTCCTCCCGATCACATTCCATCTGGAGCCGACCGGCGCGCTGATCATGCTGGCGGGCATCTTCTACGGGGCTCAGTATGGCGGATCGACCACCGCCATTCTGGTCAATCTGCCCGGCGAGTCGTCGAGCGTGGTCACGGCGCTCGATGGCTATCAGATGGCGCGGCAGGGCCGCGCGGGCGTCGCGCTGGCGACAGCGGCGCTCGCGTCGTTCTTTGCTGGCTGCGTGGCAACGATCGTGATTGCGGTTGCTGCCCCGGCGCTGTCGCGGATGGCGTTGCTGTTCGGTCCACCCGAATTCACGGCGTTGATGCTGATGGGTCTGGTCGCCGCGGTCGTCCTCGCGACCGGGTCGATCGTTGCCTCCATCGGCATGGTCATGATCGGCATGCTGCTGGGCCTCATCGGCACGGATCTGACGACCGGCGAGCAACGCTTCACCTTCGACGTGCGCGAGATTTTCGACGGCATCGATTTCGTCGTGGTCGCAATGGGGCTGTTCGGAGTTTCCGAGATCATTTCAAACCTTGCCGATCGACACACGCGCGAGCTGCCGGCAACGAAGATCACGCGCCTCTTGCCGACGAAGCAGGATTTTCTGCAGGCCGCGCCAGCAACCATTCGCGGCACACTGCTTGGATCGATACTCGGCGTTCTGCCCGGGGGCGGCGCGCTGGTTTCGTCGTTCGCGTCCTACAGCCTGGAGAAGCGGCTCGCCACCGATCCGTCGCGGTTCGGCAAAGGAGCGATCGAAGGCGTAGCCGGCCCCGAAGCCGCGAACAATGCGGGCGCTCAGGCGAGCTTCATCCCGATGCTCGCGCTCGGCATCCCGCCCAACGCCGTCATGGCCTTGATGATCGCCGCAATGACGATCCATGGCATCACGCCGGGGCCGAAATTTCTCACGGATCAGCCGACATTGTTCTGGGGGATGATTGCGAGCATGTGGATCGGCAATTTGATCCTGGTCGTGCTCAACCTGCCTCTCGTCGGCCTCTGGGTGAAATTGTTGAAGATCCCCTACGCTTATCTGTTTCCGATGATCCTGGTGTTCTGCTGCGTCGGCGTCTACTCGATCAACTACCGCGTCTTCGACGTCTTTCTGATGGCGGGCTTCGGTGTCTTCGGCTACTGCCTGCGCCGCATCGGTTGCGAGCCGGCACCGCTGGTTCTCGGTTTCATCCTCGGCCCGATGCTCGAAGAACAGTTCCGACGCACGCTGCTGCTCTCGGATGGCGACTTCCTCGTCTTCGTCACGCGGCCGTTGAGTGCAACGCTGATAGGCGTCACCGTCCTGCTCCTCGTGATGATGGCACTCCCCACGCTTCGCAAAGGGCGCGAGTCCGCGTTCCGCGAATAGAGGCAGTCCAGGCGCCGCATATGCGCTGCAGGTGTTTCAACACGCGAGACAACGTGACGTCGTGAAATCGCTCTTTGACGCGTGTCCACGCGCTCACTACGATTTCCACGTCCGTTCTCAACGGTGCCGCAGTGCGCCGAATGCCAGGAGGAAATGAAATGGAAACTCTCGCGCGGTTCGCCCGCAACGCACTCGCAGTGCTGATCCCGGCACTTGCCGTCGCGGCAACGCCCGCTCGCGCGGATTATCCCGACCGTCCTGTCACCATCATCGTTGCATGGACTGCCGGCGGTGCAACCGATCTCCTCACGCGCGGTTTGCAGGATGCATTCCAGAAGGCGCTCGGGGCGCAGGTCGTCGTGAAGAATGTGCCGGGTGCGGCCGGAACTCTCGGCTCGGCGGAGGTCGCTCGCGCGGCACCGGACGGCTATACGCTGCTCATCAGTCCGATCGGACCGATCACATTGCAGCCCCATCGGATGAAGCTTTCCTATAGCTACGACAGCTTCGAGCCAATTTGTAAGCTTGTCGACAGCCCTGTCGTTCTGATGGCGGCGCCGGAGTCCAAGTACAAAACCGTTGCTGAAGTCGTAAGTGCAGCTAAGGCCGCGCCGGGCAAAATGCCATACGGCTCGACGGGCCCGGGGACCATCCCGCACGTCTCAATGATCGCCTTCGCGAAGGCAGCCGGCATCGATATCAAGCACGTCCCCTACAAGGGCTCGGCGGACGTCGTACAAGGGCTCCTCACGAATACAGTCGACCTCTTCACCGATCAGCCCAATCTGGTCCCGCAGTACAATCTGACTCCCCTTGCGATCTTCTCGGACAAACGCATCTCGACGTACAAGGACGTGCCGACGATGAAGGAAGCCGGCTACGACCTGCGGTTCTCGATCTGGAACGCGATGTTTGCGCCGAAGGGAACGCCGGAGCCGATTTTGGCTAAGCTCGAAAGCTCCTGCCGCACGACCTTGGCGGATCCGGG
>LNEA01000248.1 GCA_001464855.1 Rhizobiales bacterium Ga0077530 | reverse complement strand
CCCACGGCGCGCGCCGAAGCCTTGATTACGTTGGCCTGAGCCATTTCTGGTGTCTCCAAACAAATCCGGCCCCGACCATGCTCATGGCCGAGGCGCCTAGCCATACCCGCCGGCCTCCAAGGGTGCCGCGCGAACTCTCAGAACGATGAGATGTGGGGCTTATAGCGAGAGAGGCCTGCGAGCGCAATCGCGAGAGGGTAACGGAGGATCGCAATTCCCGCTTTGCAAAAACCTGCCGCGACACATCGCCTACCTCGGTAAATTCGGCCGTCAACGCACGACACTGTTGACTTATGGCAACGCCGGGCAGGGCGTTCGCATCGACGAGAGCTTTTTTCCTTTTAATTAACCTCCCTTCCACCCGCTAATAGCGGCTGTGTGGTGGTGAGTCGTTTCGTCGACCAAGCTGTGAACAGCCTGGTTGGAATTTGTGGAAAACGAGGGTTGTTCATAGGTGACCTGTGTCCCTCAGAGCGTGTGTCACGTTCTAGCAACTCGCGGCGCCGGACGGCAGATCGAATGGTAATGACCAAGGATCGACCCACCTCAGAACGCGGTTCAAGCCGCGCCTTGTGGAGCCTCATAGCAGCGGGCCTTATGTTTGCCGGTGGGGCCATGTCCTCATCGACGGCAGGCGCCGAGACCCTGCACGAGGCCCTCGCTTCGGCCTACAAATACAACCCCCGCATCGATGCAGAGCGCGCCCGCTTACGCGCCACGGACGAAGAGATTGCCCGGGCCAACTCCGGTTATCGCCCAACGATCTCAGGCACCGCCGATATCACGTACGACTGGCAGAAGACGCGCCCCCCTTCAGTCGGCGACGGCGCCAACACTTCCAAGGGTTATAGCGTCGGCGTGACCCAATCGCTGTTCAACGGCTTCCGGACGGTCAACGCCGTCAATGAGGCCGAAGCGGTGGTCAGAGCCGGCCGCGAAACACTTCGCGACGTCGAGCAGGGCGTACTCCTCGACGGCGTGACCGCCTTCATGGACGTCGTCCGCGACCAAGCCATCCTTCGCCTGCGGGAAAACAACGTCAACGTGTTGTCGCGCGAACTGCAGGCAACTCGAGACCGCTTCGCAGTTGGTGAGGTTACGCGTACCGACGTCGCCCAAGCCGAGGCGCGGCGTGCCGGGTCGATCTCGGCGCTCGACCTCGCACGGTCCAATCTGAAGATCAGCCGCGCGACCTTCGAGCGTGTCGTTGGCCATGCGCCGGTTCGCCTTGTGGAACCGAAAGGCGCTTATCCGCGCATGCCGCGCACCCAGGATGAGGCGGTATCGATCGCCATTCGTGAAACGCCCTCCGTTGTCGGCGCGTTGTATCGCGAGCAAGCCGCCCGCTTCACGGTCGAACGGATTTGGGGTGAGCTGCTGCCTGAAGTTCGGCTGGAAGCAAGCTACGGCCAGCGCGCTGACCCATCGGCCACCATCGACCAGCGTGATGGTGCAACCGTCACCGGCCGCGTCAATATCCCAATTTATTCAGGCGGCGAGGTTCACGCCCGCGTTCGACAGGCTAAGCACACACACCTGAGCCGCCTCCAGGAGATCGAGCAATTTCGCACCGAGGCGCGTGAGGCGGTGTATTCCGCCTGGGCGCAGCACGCGGCGGCCCGCGCCCAACTCGAATCGGATCAAGCCCAGGTCGCTGCGGCACGAACCGCCCTTACCGGCGTGCGCGAAGAGCAGAAGGTAGGCCAGCGCACGATCCTCGACGTCCTCAACGCCGAGCAGGAGTTCCTTTCGGCCCAGGTCTCGCTCGAAACGACACGGCGCAACTTGGTGGTGACTTCTTATCTCGTGCAGCGCTCTATCGGGCGGCTGACCTCCGAGCAGCTCTCGCTGACCAAGTTGGTCTATGATCCCGACGCCCACTACCACGAGGTCCGCCGGAAGTGGTGGGGCATCAGCATCACGCATAGCGATGGTCGCCGCGAGAAGCTGGACCTGTGGGACAAGCAGGGCTCCAAGCAGCCGATGAAGTGATCCGGCTGCCGTTCAATGACGGCGGCGGGATACAGGGCCACCGTCAGCCGGAAGCGGCTCTCTACTTCTTGGTAGCGTCTGCGGTAGTCGGCCCATGCGGCCGCCCGAAGTCTGGCGCGGACGTATCCTGTCCGGCCTGGACGATGCCGCGGCGTAGGCTACGTGCTTCCGTAATCATCTTGAACAGTGTCTCGCCGTCGCCGAAGCGCATGGCGCGCTGAAGATGCAGCAGATCCTCGATAAAGCGGCCAAGCATTTCGATCATCGCGCCGCGATTGGTGAGAAAGACGTCGCGCCACATCGTCGGATCGGAAGCGGCGATGCGCGTGAAGTCGCGAAAGCCGCCGGCCGAGAACTTGATCACCTCGCTCTCGGTGACCCGCTCCAGGTGCGCCGCCGTGTTCACGATGTTGAAGGCGATCAGATGCGGCAC
>LNEA01000247.1 GCA_001464855.1 Rhizobiales bacterium Ga0077530 | reverse complement strand
GCGAGCACTTCTTCGGCATAGGCCGTGCGCACCGCGCGGTCGTCCGCGGGAAGATTGACCTCGACCTGACCCGTCGCCTGAAGTTCGTCGTACATCTGCTCGACGGCGCGGCGGTCGTTGGCATCGGCGAGCCGCTTCTGCAGCGCCTTGATCGGGATCTTGATCGTCGCAAGCACCGTATCGAGCGTCAGACTGACCTCGGGGGGTGCGACGGCTGCCTCGTCGATCGCGCGCTGGAGGACGAGGCCGTAGGTTGTCGCGGCGCGGGCGATGAGGGCGGCCACCATCGGCTGTGATACCGCGTCGAGCCCGGCCGGCGGATCAACCACGCCACGGGTAAAATCGTAGTGCGCGATGAGGCCCTCGTAGTGGCCGTTCGCTTCGGCGGCGCCATCGCAGACGAGCATCTCGAGCCAGTTGTCGGTATCGGCGATGGACACTGTGGGGGCCGGAAGCTCGCCGGCCATCTGCCACAGCGTGTCGTAGGAGCGGCTGATGCTCCACTCGCAAGCCCGGTGGATGTTGTTTTCAGCCGCCGACTGGCCGGTATGGAAGGGATGCAACGGATCGGTGAGATAGTGACTGAGCACGCCTGCGGCATAAACTGCGGTCGGCCAGTCACTCTGGCGCAGCGCCACGACGAGATGATTGTACCAGTTGCGCGCTTTGACCGGTGCGCCACCCCAGAAATTGTCGCGGGGGTGGAGGACGTGGTTGGTGAAGTCCTTGAATTCGTCGTCTGGTGCTTTCGCGCCAAGCATCAGCAACTCGGCGTGCTTCAAAAAGACGCGCCGCCACGACTCGGCCTGCGCTCCTTGCAGTTGGCGCAGCCCATCGAGCGCGAGCTTGTGGTGCGTGCCTTTGGCGTGCGCGGCGTAAAGCACGCGGAAGAGGGTGTTCATCGACGGCTCCGAAGCGGGACGCGCACGGACATCACAAGGGGTTAGCAATGCTCTAGGCCGAGTCGTGTGCTGAGCGGAAGGCGCCCCGCACAGGCAGGTGTGGTCAAATCGGTCGTCGCCTGATCACATGCGGGTCGTCGCGATTTGCGGGAGGGCGGCACGGTATGGGCAACTTGTGGATCTGGGCGACGGTTGGCGCAGCCTTCTTTCAGGCGTTGCGCTACGCCGGCCTCAAGACGCTCAACCAGAGCCTCTCAACGGGCGTGACTACGTACGTTCGGGTGTTTTTCACGCTACCGCTGCTGATCCTGTACCTGGTCGCTGTGCTGTGGTGGACCGGCGAGCCTTTTCCGCCGATCGGGCGTGAGTTTCTTATCTACAGCGCCGGATCCTCGATCGCGCAGTTCACGGGAACGCTGCTCGTCGTCCGCTTGTTTCAGCTTGGAAATTTCGCAATTGCGACGCTGATCATCAAAGCCGACGTGATCATGACGGCGCTGATTGGTACCGCCTTCTTCTCCGAGCGGATTACGCCCGTCGGGTGGCTCGCGATCGTCGTGACGATCGTCGGCGTGGTCGTCACGTCGCTCGGCCGCGCGCCGCTCTCGGCAGACGCGCTCGGCGGCGGACGTGCCACCTTCCTGACCCGTTCCACGCCGACGTTGATCGGGCTGACCTCGGCGCTGATCTATTCGCTGTCCTACCTCTTTCTGAGGGAGGCGATTTTGGTCGCCGACCCGGCTTCTGGACCGTTCGTTCGCTCCGCCCTGGCGGCGGTCGCCATGACCGGCATTTCGGTGGTCCTGGTTGGCCTCTTCCTGCTCGCGACGCAGCCCCGCGAGCTGTTACGCATGTTTGAGTTCCAGAAACTCTGCTGGTTCATCGGCGCCACCAGCGCGATTGCGTCGACAGGGTGGTTCATGGCCTCGGCGCTCACGAATGCGTCCTATGTCGCGGCGGTGGCACAGGTGCAGGTCGTGTTCACGCTGATGCTGTCATTTTTCTATTTTGGCGAACGCATTCGCCCGGCCGAGATCGCGGGTATCGTCGTCATCGTCGCCGGCTTGATCCTGTTCCGCGCGGCATAACTCAGACTACGGATATGGGGTGCGCCAGATGATGCGCAACGGCCACGGCTGGCCGTGACGCGAGACTTGACTTCAGGTGCTGCGTGGCTAGATTGCCCCAAAAGCGCATGACGCATCGATTTCTGAAGAGACCCAGATGGCCAAGCCCGCAACTCAAAAAATCAAGCTGATCAGCTCCGCCGGTACCGGCTTCTTTTATGTAACCAAGAAGAATCCGCGGACCTCGACTGAAAAGCTCTCGTTCAAGAAGTACGACCCGATCGCGCGCAAGCACGTCGACTTCAAAGAAACCAAAATTAAATAGCCTCGGCGCCGCCCAGCTCTTTCGCGGGCGCAAATTTTCGTGTCTTCACGTTAACCACGTTTATGAACCGCGAAGGGCATGTGCCCGGAGGGGGTGGTCCGGCCTGTGACCAATCTCGGCAGCGGGGTACGAAGACCGAGACGTCACAGGCCGGCTCTGTCCAAGCAGTAAACCAAAGAGGGCGTTGGTTCGCTGCCTGGTCGATCGATCAGCGTTTCATGGCATCTTCGAGGAGGCCACTCCTGCCATAGTCGCTGACCGCCTCATTGGGACTAGGAGATGCGGCGGACCTAATCCCAAGAGTTCTGTCTTAATTCCCCCTTTTGACCCGGAATGGCGACAGCACTGTGGCAGCGCGGGCCGTAGTCGTGTCTAGATCAGCGTTCTGACGAGCAGATTGCAGATCTCATCCATGGCCAAAGGATGGCAGATTTCCGTGACTTGCGCAATGTCAAGATACGAATCAATGAAAACGCGAGTCTAGAATAGAATTTCTGTTGACCGTCGCCGCGATACAGCCCCGACGGGAGTTGCACTCGCGGCTTCATCCTGCGACGCCGTCGCGTTGTGATCTGCGATCCTAGCGCGCGACGGTTCGCGAATTTAGTTGCCCCACACTTGGCGATAGACGCGCATCCAGTTGAGGCCCAGAATTTTTCTTATCTCTTCCTCGGCGAAACCGCGTTCGGCAAGTCGGCGCGTAAGATTTTCAAGCGTGCGCGGCGTCTCGATTCCTGTCGGATAATAATACGGCGGCGGCGGATATTCCTCTGGCCGCCAATGCCCGTCAGCGATCCGCTGCTGGTAACGCGCGAGCGCCACCGCGTCGCTCTCCACGCCGTGCTGTCCCTCGTAGTAGTCGATGCCAAGGCCGACGTGATCGATCGACGTTAGTTCCACCTTGTAGACAATGTCGTCGATGAATTGGTCGAGCGTTGGCCGGTTCGTATCGGCGACGAACGGCGGAAATCCGACCGTGCCGACGAGACCGCCGGTCTGGGCGATCGCGCGGATCAGATCGTCGGGCACGTTGCGGCGATTGGAATGCACTTGGAACGCGTTGGCATGCGAAATTACGACCGGTGCCGTCGACGTTTCGATCGCGTCGAACGTCGTTCGCACGCCGGTGTGCGAGCAGTCGATCAGCATCTTGAGCGCGTTCAACCGCTTGATGACGTCGATGCCGAAATAACTGAGGCCGCTGTCGGTACGTTCCGCCGCGCCGTCGCCGATGAGGTTGCGCCGATTGTAGCACAGTTGGACAACGCGCAAGCCGGCGGCCGCATAGGCGTCGAGGAAATCGAGTTCGTCCTCGATGATCGCCGTGCCCTGGCAATGCAGGATGAGGCCGAGCTTGCCCTCCGCTTTGGCACGCTCGATGTCCGCGGCTTCGCGCACGATGATCGTGTCATTCCGTTCGCGCGCGTAGCGGTGCCAGCCGCCGATCAACTGCAAGCCGCTCCGTGCGTTGCCGGTCATGCCCGTGATGGTCGGAGCAACGGCCGTGACGCCGCCCTCGCGCCACCAGTCGATATAGGGCCGTGATCGAGCCAGCGGGCAGGTCGCGTCGATGATGATGGCGTCGCGATGCAGTTGGCTGGCGTCGATCATGTGGACCCTTCGCGTGAGCGATCCGCCCCTGCTACTGCTCTTGTTTCATTGCGCGGCCCTGCTCGACCTGGATGGCGACCGCGAGGCCTTCATCGCCGCCGCCGACGCGGGCGCCCCGTACCGGTGCCGCCTCTCGGGCGTCGCATCCAATAGCGACGCGGACGTAGCGGTCGGTCGTGCAGACGCCGTTCGCCGGATCGAAGCCGATCCATCCGAGCCCTTTGAGGTAGATTTCGGCCCAGGCGTGTCCGGCATCCTGGTCGGTGCGATCGGTGAGCAGATAATATCCGCTGACGTAGCGGCTCGGCAGCCCGAGCGCGCGCGCCGCCGCAAGTAGGATATGGGTGAAATCCTGGCAGATCCCGCTTTTCTCGTCGAAGGCTTCCGCAGCCGTCGTATTGGAATGCGTCGCGCCCACGATGAATTTCATCGATTTGTGCAGGGCGCGCGTGAGTGCGTGCACCGCGGCCAACTGATCGCCGCCCTGGCCAGCCGACGTCTCGCGCGCGAAGCGGCGCAGTGCCGGTGAGACACGGGTGAGCCCGGTCTCGCGCAGGAATATTCCTACCGGCTGGCGCTCGACGCCGCCGCGCAGCGCGCCGTGGGTATCGCGGGTGTCGACCTCGCCGTCGATCGTGATCGTCACGGCTTCGACGGGACCGTGAACAAACACGAGGTGCGTGATGTTGCCGTACGCGTCTTCGCTGCGCTCGAGCCGCGCGTCGGCATCGACCGCGACCCGCCAGCGCCGGACGAACTGGCCGTCGTGCGGGCGCGGCGTCAGGCGCAGAAGCTGCAGTGTGCTGCTCGCGGGTTCCTCGTAGCGATAGCTCGTTTCGTGGCGGATGCGGATGCGCATGAGATCCTGCCGATTAGGACAGGTATTGTTGGGTGATCGCGGACCCCAACTTGTTGTTGTCTTCGATGAACGACTCCAGGAACTCGTGCAGGCCGGACTGGAAGATCTGGTCCATGTTGGCGTTCTGCAGTCGCGCCGTTGTCGAGCGCGCGATGTGCTGCGCCGGCCCCTGGCGACCATAGGCCTCGGCGATCCGGTCGAGGAAGTCGTTGAGTTCCATGTAGCAAGAGATCAGCGACCGCGGCTGCTCGGATCGCAGGATCAGGAAATCAGCGACGAGCCACGGTTTGATGTTTTCGCGGTAGACCCAATGATACGACGTCAGCGCGTTGACGCTGCGCAGGATCGACGACCACTGGAAATAGTCGAGCCCGCCACCGACCGGCTCCTGATCCGGCAGCAACAGATGGTATTTGACATCGAGCAGCCGTGCCATGCTGTCGGCGCGTTCGACGAATGTGCCGAGACGCTGGAACCAGTATTGGTCGGACCGCAGCATCGTGCGATAGGCGGCGCCGTCGAACCGCAGCGACATTTGCTGCACGCGCTGGAGAAACTGCGTCAGCGCCGACTGCGAGATGCCGTCGAACTCGACGCTCCGCATGTCGTTCCAGCCTTCGTTCAGGATCTCCCACATCTCGGTGGTGATGGCCGTGCGGACTGCGCGGGCATTGGCGCGCGCGGTCTCGATACAGGCCTTGATGGAGGAATGGTTCGAGGGTGAATCGACGATGTAGCGGATGACGTTCTCGCGCGTCGCGTCGTTCGGATAGACGGCCTGGAACTCGTCCTCACAGCCGGCGGTCGCGATCGCCGATTCCCATTCGTTGGAGGCGCCTGCGTAGGTGGAGGGTAGCGCCGCCAGTCGCTGCGCCACGTGCAGGATGCGCGCAAGATTCTCGGCCCGCTCCGTGTACCGGGAGAGCCAGTAGAGATTGTCTGCCATTCGCGAGAGCATCTAGTGTCCCGATTCCGAAGTTCTCAACAACTTGATGCTCAGGTCTCAACCACCCAGGTGTCCTTCGTGCCGCCGCCCTGTGACGAGTTCACGACCAGCGACCCTTCCTTCAGCGCGACGCGAGTGAGCCCACCCGGCACGCAACGCACGCCATCTGTTCCGCACAGGACGTAGGGGCGCAAGTCGACGTGGCGCGGCGCGAGACCCGAGTCGACGAAGCAGGGGACGGTCGACAGCGCCAGTGTCGGCTGGGCGATGAAGTCGTCCGGGTGGGCCTTGAGCTTGGCGGCAAATGCCTCGCGCTCGGCTTTGGTCGAGTGCGGCCCGACCAGCATGCCGTAACCGCCGGATCCATTGACCTCCTTGACCACCAGTTCGGGTAGCTTCGCCAGGACATGGCGCAGCGCCTCCGGTTCCCGGCAGCGCCACGTCGGCACGTTGGCGAGCAGCGGCTTCTCGCCAAGATAGAATTCGATGATGTCCGGCATGTAGCTGTAGATGGCTTTGTCGTCGCCGACGCCGGTGCCGATGGCGTTCGAGATCGTGACATTGCCGGATTTGTAGGCCGAGAGCAGGCCTGGAACGCCGAGCAGTGACGTCGGGTTGAAGGCGATCGGATCGAGAAACTCGTCATCGATTCGCCGGTAGATCACGTCGACGCGGCGCGGCCCTTCGGTCGTGCGCATGTAGACGACATTGTCGCGGACCAGGAGGTCGCGGCCCTCGACAAGTTCGACGCCCATTTTATCGGCCAGGAACGAATGCTCGTAATAGGCCGAATTGAAGGGACCGGGCGTCAGCAGCACGACCGTCGGTTCCCTCGATGCCGTTCGCGGAGCGACCGAGCGCAGCGTTTGCAGGAGGGCGTCCGGGTAGTTGTCGACGGGGGCGACGCGCAGTTTGCCGAACATTTCCGGCAGCAGCCGCATCATCGCCTCGCGGTTCTCCAGCATGTAGGAGACACCCGACGGCGTGCGCGCGTTGTCCTCGAGGACGTAGAAGGTTTCGGCGTCGATGCGGACGATGTCGATGCCGGCGACGTGGACGTGGATGCCACCCGGCGGCGTGAAATGGGTCATCTCCGGCTGGAATGCCGGGTTCTGGAGGATCAGCTCCTCGGGGACGATGCCGGCCGCCACGATCTCGCGATCGCCATAGCTGTCGGCGATAAAGGCATTGAGCGCTTTCATGCGCTGCTCGAGACCGCGCACCAGCTTCTGCCACTCGGTCGACGTCAGGATGCGCGGCACGATGTCGAATGGGATCAGGCGCTCGGTGCCCTGGTTGTCGCCGTAGACGTTGAAGGTGATGCCGATCCGCCGAAAAAAATGCTCGGCTTCGAGCTTACGACTGGCGAGTAGTTCTATCCCGCTCGTATTCCGCCGTCGGGCCCATTCATCTCATCGAAGAATGTGGCTGTAGCTGGTGGCATGATGGCTCCGCAGGTGCTGCGCATGGCTCTTCAGCAGATACTAGATGCGCTCGCGGCGCAATTGAAGCGTTTGCTGAACGAGCGGATGCCTGCTTGCCGGGCAGCGGGTGCTAAAATCGGGGGCAGGGGCAGGGGGCGTGATCATTCTCGCCAGCGGCTGTCTCTGCCGAGCTGGTTCGGCGTGGCGATGATCGGCGCTGGAGCCAACCTGGTGGACTGCCGGATTTGACTGACGGCCCAAAAACAAAAAAGCCCGTCCGTCGACGAGCCCTGTGCCATGATCTCTTTGGAGCGGGCGAAGGGATTCGAACCCTCGACCCCAACCTTGGCAAGGTTGTGCTCTACCCCTGAGCTACACCCGCATCCATGAGAGAACGACCGCC
>LNEA01000246.1 GCA_001464855.1 Rhizobiales bacterium Ga0077530 | reverse complement strand
CTACGTCGAGGCATTCGAAGGCGCGGTCTGCGTCGGCAATCGCGCGCACAATATCGGTGTTACCGTCGGTTTCGCCCTGTATCCCGATGACGGCACCACCGCCGAAGAGATCATTCACCGCGCCGATCTTGCTCTGTTCGGGGCGAAAGCCGAATGGAAGTCCAATCTGCTTTTCTTCGAGGCGATGTCGCACGTCCCCGCCGTCTAGCGGCTGCAGGGCGTCGCACGCATAAATTTCCCATCCGTGTCGAAGGCACCGTAAACCCATCGCCAGTCAAAGATTGGCGCATTGCTTCATCGAAACGCGCACGTTAGTCTGCCGGCAAAATAGCTATCGATGTCGGCGATCTAGGGAGTGATTGTGATGAAGAAGCTTGTTTCCATGCTCAGCGTTCTGGCGCTGTCCGCGGGCTTTGCAGCGACCGCAAGCGCGCAGTTCCCTGATCGTCCGGTCAAGATGATCGTGCCGTGGGCCGCTGGTGGCGACACCGACAACATTTTCCGTCCGCTGGTGCCGCTGATGCAGAAGCACCTTGGTCAACCGGTGGTGATCGCCAACGTCGGCGGTGCCTCGGGCACAGTCGGCGCGCGCGAATCCAAGAACTCGCCGGCTGATGGATACACGCTCTACGCTGTGCACGACTACATACATCTCGTGCATTATTCGGGCCTCACCGACATCAAGTATTCCGATTTCGAGCCAATCTGCCGCGTGGCGTCGACCCCATCCGTGCTCACTGCGAGCCCGAAGACGCCGTGGAAAGACTGGGCGGAGTTCATGGCCGACGCCAAGAAGCGGCCGGGTCAGATCTCGGTCGGCGCGACGCTGAGCTCGACCAGCCATATCTTCCCGGCGATGATCGAGC
Source organism: Rhizobiales bacterium Ga0077530 (assembly GCA_001464855.1). GTDB lineage: Bacteria > Pseudomonadota > Alphaproteobacteria > Rhizobiales > Hyphomicrobiaceae. The sequence goes on along the minus strand of LNEA01000246.1, from coordinate 8,049 downwards.
AGAAGGCCGGCATCAAGTTCAAGTACGTATCGTACGAGGGGCTGGCGCCGCGCATGAACGCGATCCTGGGCGGTCATATCGACCTCACGGACTCGAACCTGACCCAGAAGGGCAAGGTTGACGCCGGCCAGCTCAAGTTCCTCGCGATCGCCAGCGAGAAGCGCGATGCCACCATGCCAAGCGTGCCCACGCTCAAGGAACTTGGCGTCGACATCGTCTACGAGGTCGTGCGCGGTTTGCTCGTGCCGAAGGGGACGCCGGCGGCGGCGCGCGCGAAACTTGCCGAGGCCTGCGGTAAGGCCGTGCAGGATCCTGAGTTCGCAGAAGCCATGCGCAAGCAGGGCACGCGCAACGACTTCATTGGCGAAAAGGAATACGGCGCGTTCCTCGACCAGATCGACGCTGAGAACAAGGCCATCATGACGAGCCTCGGACTCATCAAGAAATGAAGCTGGGGCGAGACGGCGTGGTGGGGCTGATCGGACTGGCGGTCAGCTTGCTGCTGCTGCCGCAAGCCTTCGGGCTGCCGTCATTGCCGATCGTGCCCATCGGGCCGGGCTTTTATCCAACGCTCGTTCTGGTGTTCATGGCGATCACCAGCGCGATCCTGCTGCTGCAGGACATCGTCGCGCAACGGCGCGCCGGTCCTGCCGCCGTCGATGTGGGCGATCCCGCGCCCAAGCGCGCCTATGATCTGGTGGCGGCGGCATTTGCCCTCTCCGCTGCCTATGTCGCGGTATTGCCGTTGGCGGGATTCCGCCTCGCCACGGTTGCTTTCGTTGCCGCATTTCAGTTGCTGCTCGAGCGTCCGGCAACGCCACGGCAATGGGCCGTGTTGGTGGCGATCGCCGTTGGCACATCGGTTGTGACCTACATTATTTTCGAGCGCTATCTGCTGGTGCTTCTGCCTCGCGGCGCCTGGACCGGTTGGTAAGTCATGCTCGAACTCCTCGGCGGCAGTCTCCTTACCATCCTGCATTGGAAATATCTCCTGCCGCTGTTCCTCGGAACACTCGCCGGCGTGGTCGGTGGTGCGGTGCCGGGCGTCACGATCACGATGACGATCATCGTCATCCTGCCGTTCACCTATGGGCTCGATCCACTCGCGGGCCTCGCTGCAATGACTGGCGTCTATGTCGGCGGCTCAGCGGGCGGTCTGGTGACTGCGTGCCTGCTTGGTATTCCCGGAACACCGTCGGCAATCGCGACGACGTTCGACGGCTTTCCGATGGCGCGGAAAGGAGAGCCGGGACGCGCACTCTGGCTCGGCGTGTGGGCCTCATTCTTTGGTGGCCTTCTCGGCGGAGCGTTTCTGATCCTGGTGACGGGGCCGCTCGCGGCGATCGCGCTCGAGTTTGGACCATGGGAGTATTTTTCGCTGTTCGTTCTGGCGATGGCGATGGTGGCCGGGCTGACCGAGTCCTCTCTCGTCAAAGGTCTGCTGTCGACCGCTGTTGGCCTCCTGATCACAGTGATCGGATCTGATCCGATCGGCAATGTCGCGCGCTTCACCTTCGGCTCGGAGTTTCTTGTCAGTGGATTTCCGTTTCTGCCCGTGCTCATCGGTGTCTTCGCCTTTGCTCAGATCATGACGGACATCGAGAAGTTCCGTGCGCCAAAGCCAATGGACGATGGAACCTCTGCGTCGCAGCCGACACTCAAAGTCTCGCATATCAAAGTGATCTGGGAGATCCTGTCGCGGCCGGTGCTGCTGCTGTGGTCGACCGTCGTCGGGATCGTCATCGGGGTGCTGCCGGCGATCGGCGGTAGTGCGGCCAACATGATGGCCTACGATCAGGCCAAGAAGTTCTCGAGCCATCCGGAGAAATTCGGCACGGGCACGCCCGAGGGCATCATCGCGTCCGAGTCCTCATGGCGTTCGGCATTCCTGGTGACGCAGTGACTGCCGTGATGCTCGGCGCGATGACGATCCACGGCATCCAGTCGGGGCCGTTATTCGTCTCGCAGAACCCTGATGTCGCTTACGGCATCTATGCTGCGTACATCCTGGCGCATCCACTGATGGTCCTGATCCTCGCGTTCAGCACCTTTTTCATGCTGAGGATAACCCGTGTCCGGTTCGCCGTTCTGACGCCGATCGTACTGGTGCTGTGCGTTATCGGGGCCTTCGCGCTGAACAACACGATGCAAAGCGTCTACGTCCTGCTCTTGTTCGGTTTCGTTGGGTACGCACTGGTCAAGGCGGGCCTGCCGCTGGCGCCGTTGATCCTCGGCCTTATTCTTGGTGACCAGATCGAGATCAATCTCATTCGCGCCATCATGACGGATAGCGACCCGTGGCTGTTCATCACACGGCCGATTTCGGGCGGCCTCCTGGCAGCGTCTGCGCTCTCCGTCGGCTTCGCGGTGTGGCAGCATCTCCGCCACCAGCGACGGATGACGGAAGTCGACACGGATTTCTGAGCGCGCCGCAGCGGCTCGGCTATCGATCAGATGACTTTCTGCTCGCGTAGCGCAGAGATGTCGCCACTGCCGTAGCCGAGTTCGACCATGATCTCATCGGTGTGCTCGCCGAGCGTCGGCGGGCGGTGTCGGATGCCGCCGGGCGTTTCCGAAAGCCACACAGGCGCCTTTGCAATGGGCGCCGGCCGCGCCATCCCCGGATACTCGACCTTCTGGAAGAACCCGACTTTCTCGATATGCGGATCGTCGAGCGTCTGCTGCGGCTTGAGCACCGGTCCCGATGGAATCTTTGCCTTGCCGAGGATGTCAATGGCCTCTTCTGTCGTGCGATCCTTGCACCACCGGCTCATGCGCTCGGAGATGACGGCGCCATGATCGCCGCGCGAGATGTCGTCCTTGAAGCGCGGATCGGTCAACCAAAGCTCCTCGCCCATCAGCTTCGCCCACCGGCGGTAAAGTGGATCGCCGATGACCTGCACGAGGATCCAGCCGTCGCGGGTCTGGAAGATGTCGACGGGCGCCGCGGTCTGGCCGCGGTTGCCGGTCGGTACGCGGTTGGGTGCGATGACCGCTTGCTCGATGAGCAGGGCGTTGCCAAGCGTCACCGCCGTGGCGAGCAGTGCGCCTTCGACGATCTGCCCTTTGCCGGTCTGGCGTCGGGCTTCGAGCGCCATCATCGTGCCGAAGGCGCAGTGCAACGCCGTGCCGAAATCAACCCAGGCGACTTGGGCGCGATACGGCGGGCCGGCTTCCTCGCCTGTCATGTAGACCGAGCCGCACATGACCTGACCGATGCCGTCGAAGCCGACGCGGTCTGAATAGGGCCCACCACGTCCGTAGGCCGAGGCCGTGGTGAGGATGATGTCGGGCTTCACCGCGCGCAGGCTGTCGTAGTCCAGGTTCATCGATTGCAATGTCTGGGGCGGCAGGTTGGCGACCACGACGTCGGCTGTCGCGACGAGTTTGCGGACGATCTCCTGGCCTTCGGGCACCATGGGATTGAGCGTCATGCCGCGCTTGTTGCGGTTCATCTGCATGAACAGGGCGCCATCCTGCGTCTCGGTGATCGGTGCGACGAAGCGATCCTCGCTGCCCTCGCGCTTTTCGATGCGGATGACATCGGCGCCGTGCTCGGCGAGGAGCGCCGCACAATACGGTCCTGCGATATAGCGACCGAAATCGAGAACACGGATGCCTTTCAAGACGCCGCTCATGTGCTTTCCTCCGAGAATTCTTGTTGGGTGCACTGTGGAAGTTCGTGGCGGCAGCCGCAACAGCCATGTTGCAGTGCCGTCGAAGCGCCGCCTCGTCATGCGGATTGCGCTGGAGGGAGAGCGCCCTGCGCGGGTCGTGGTTATCTGGACATATGCGGCGCCCGCCGGTGCTGCTAAGAAAGGCTTGGCCAAGGGACGGAAGTGCCCGGCGCGGGACGATCCGGTGTGCGCGACCGGGCGTCGACAGGGAGGCGCAAGAGGAGGAATGCGGTGGCGTCGGTCGAGTTGCGAAATCTCACCAAGCGGTACGGGTCGCTTGCCGTCGTCGACGATATTTCGATGACGATCGCTCACGGCAGCCTCGTCTGTCTGCTCGGGCCGTCGGGTTGCGGTAAAACGACGACGCTGCGGCTGATTGCCGGCTTCGTCGAACCGACGATCGGCGAGATCCACGTTGGCGATCGTCTCGTGTCGAGCCCGCAGCGCTCGTTGCCGCCGGAGCGGCGCAACATGTCGATGATCTTCCAGAGCTATGCCCTGTGGCCGCACATGACGGTGGCCGAGAATATCGCCTATGGGCTGAAACTCAGGAAGATGGACGCGGCGACGACGAAGCAGAAGCTGGACGCGATCCTTGCGACGACGCGCCTCGCGCCGCTCGCCAGTCGCTATCCGGGCGAGTTGTCCGGCGGCCAGCAGCAGCGCGTGTCCCTGGCGCGAGCGCTGATCGTCGAGCCGGAAACTCTGCTGCTCGATGAGCCACTATCAAACCTGGATGCCAACCTGCGCGAAGAGATGCGCTTCGAGATTCGCCGCCTGCACGACGAATATCGCTACACGACGGTCTACGTGACCCACGATCAATCCGAGGCAATGACCACCGCCGACGTGATCTGCGTCATGAACGCAGGCAAGATTGAACAAGCCGGTTCGCCGGAGGACATCTACGAGCGGCCGGTTTCCGAGTTCGTCGCGCGTTTCATCGGCATGAGCAACGTCGTGCGCGGCAAAACGCTCGCCGAAGGCCGTGTCGACTTTGCCGGCGTGCCGCTCAGGGTCAGCAACGCCGCCCCACGATCCAGCGGCGACACCGCGATCTCGATCCGGCAGCACAGCATCCGCCTGATGGCGACGGAGCCGGCGGAAAAAGACAACGTCGTGCCGGCAACGGTGGTTCGGCAGGTTTTTCTCGGTGCGAGCCGCGACTATCTCGTCGAGGTGGCCGACGGCACGCAGCTTCGGGTGGTAACGCCGTCGGGCGATGCCGTGCCGCCTGGTGCGAGCGTGTGGCTGCACTTGCCGCAGGATAGTTGCAGGGCGCTGATCAGTTGATGGCGGGCTGCAGTGACGGCCGGATGAACCGTAAAGCGGCATCCAAACTCTGGAGAGGAGACGACAATGGCGCTGATTTTCGACAGGCGTGATGTCCTCAAGGGAACCGGTGCACTCGCGCTCACCGTTGCTGCGGCGCCGCTGAGCGCCCAGTCGCCGGCGCCGGTTGCGGTCGACGACGCATTGATCCAGGCGGCCCGAAAGGAAGGCAAGGTCAACTATTACACCTCGATAGACCTGCCGATGGCGCAACGGATCGGCAAAGCGTTCGAGACGAAATATCCTGGCATCACCGTGCGCGTCGAGCGGACCGGCGCCGAGCGTGTGTTCCAGCGCATCGGCCAGGAGTATGGCAGCAAGATCTACGCCGTCGACGTCGTCAACTCGTCCGACGCGGCACATATGATCGTGTGGAAGCGTGATGGACTTCTGGCGCCTTACGTCACCGAGGATATGGCGAAGCACTTTCCCGCCGAGCACGTCGATCCCGACGGCATGTTCGCAAGCTTCCGCGCCGGCTTGAGCATCATTGCCTACAACACCAATCTGGTGAAAGCCGAGGACGCGCCGAAGAGCTTTGCGGATCTGCTCGATCCGAAATGGGCCGGGAAGATCGTCAAGGCGCATCCGGGCTACAGCGGCACGATCATGACCGCAACGTTCCAGATGGCGCGCGATCTCGGGTGGGAATACTTCGAGAAACTCGCCAAGCAGCGGATCATGCAGGTGCAGTCCGCGACAGATCCGCCAAAGAAGCTGTCGCTGGGCGAGCGCGCGGTGATGGTCGACGGCAGCGAATACATCGTCTTCCAGCTCAAGGAGTCCGGCCAGCCAGTCGAGCCGGTCTACGCGAGCGAAGGCACTCCGCTGGTGATTGGTCCGAACGCCGTGTTCAAGGCGGCGCCCAATCCGAACGCGGCGCGGCTGTTCCAGTCGTACTGTTTCAGCCTCGAATGCCAGCAACTCATAATCGATCACGGTGGCTTACGTTCGCTGCACGCTCAAACCAAGGAAAAGGCCGGCCACAAGCCATTCAAGGACATCAAGGTGATGAAGGAAGACGCTGCCGGCGTCGAGCAGCGCAGCGAAGAAATCAAGAAACGCTACAGCCAAATTTTCAAAGTGTGAGGACCGGAACATGACAAGCAATAAATTCGCGCGCCGCGATGTTCTGAAGGGCGCGACCGCGCTCACTGCGGCTGGAATGGGCGGCACGATCTTCGCCGCGCCTGTCCGCGCGCAAGCGCCTGCCGCGGCGGCCATTACGCCCGCACTGATCGAAGCCGCCAAGAAAGAAGGCAAGGTCGTGTTCTACACGGCCATGGACCTGACCTTGGCGCAGCGCCTTGGTCGCTCGTTCGAGGCGGCGTCTTCACGCGTATCGCGCAGGAGCAATCGAGCAACATCTTCGCAGTCGATGTCGCCAACACCTCAGATCTCGCGCACGTCATCCATTGGAAGCGGGATGGACTGCTCGCACCGTACCTGCCGGAAGAGGTCGTGAAGCATTATCCCAAGGGTTACTACGACCCCGAGGGCTTTCAGATCGTCACGCGCGTGCTCGTGTCGCCTATCGGCTACAACACGAACATGGTCAAGAAAGAGGACGCACCGAAAAGTTTTGCCGATCTGCTCGATCCGAAGTGGGCCGGCAAAATGGTGAAGGCGCATCCCTCCTACAGCGGCACGATCATGAATTCGACGTACCAAACGGCGCAGGTGCTCGGCTGGGAGTACTTCGAGAAGCTCGCCAAGCAGAGGGTCATGCAGGTGCAGTCGGCGACCGACACGCCGAAAAAGATCGCGCTCGGCGAGCGCGCGATCATGGTCGATGGCGCCGGCTATCTGATCATCCAGTACAAGGAAAAGGGCGATCCGGTGGATATCGTCTATCCGGAAGAGGGCACGCCGATTGCGACGAGCCCGAGTGTTCTCTTCAAGAGCGCACCGAGCCCGAACGCCGGCCGACTGTTCCAGAACTGGATGCACTCGCGAGAAGCGCAGCAGATCATCGTCGATTTCGCGCGGCAGTATTCATCCCACGGCCAGACCGTCGAGAAGCCGGGCGTGCGCCCGCTCGCCGACATCAAGCTGATGAAGGAAGATGGCGCGGCGATCGAGAAGAACGCCGAAGACATCAAGAAGCGCTACTCGGCACTGTTCAAGGTTTAGCGCGGACGCGGCCGCGGGCAGCGATGCCTGGCGGCCGCTCGCGGCCGAGATCTCCAGACTGACGACGCACCGGGTTCCATTCCGATATGACCATCGCGCTGCCTGAACCGGAACGAGCCCGGCAAACCTTCAAGTTCGATCTTTCGACTCCACTGCTGCTCACGTTTGCGGCGGTGTTGTGCGTACTGATCATCCTGCCGATCTCGTGGCTGGCGGTGTACGGGTTTAGTGAGATCGACCCGGCGACCAAGGCGCGCGTGTTTTCGCTCGCGCAGTTCCGCACGCTCTTCAGCGATCCCGATTTCGTCGATCCGCTGATCACGACGGTGATCGTTGCCTTCAGTTCGAGCGTCGCGTGCTGCCTGATTGCAGCACCGATGGGATGGCTGGTTGCACGCACCGACATGCCGATGACGAATGTGATCCGGGCGCTGGTAACCGCATCGTTCGTGACGCCGCCGTTCCTCGGGGCGATCGCCTGGGAGATTCTGGCCGCGCCCAACAGTGGGCTGCTCAACAAGCTCTATCGCACCGTCACTGGCGCGGAAATGGACTCATATCTGTTCAACATCTATTCGATGCCGGGGCTGATTTTCGTCATCGCCTGCTACACGTTTCCCTATGTGTTCGTTCTGGTGGCCAATGCGTTGGATCGGATCCCCGGCGATCTCGAAGACGCGTCGTCGATCCTTGGCGGGCGCACCTGGACGACGGCGCGGCGTGTGACAATTCCGCTGGTGTTGCCGGCGTTGCTTGCCGGTGCGCTGGTCGCGTTCCTGCAGGCGATGATCCTGTTCGGCTCGCCGGCAATCCTGGCGCTGCCGGCCGGATTCCACACGATGACAACCAAGATCTGGAGCCTTTTCCAGTATCCGCCCAAGCCGGAGCTTGCGGCGGCCGCATCGCT
>LNEA01000245.1 GCA_001464855.1 Rhizobiales bacterium Ga0077530 | reverse complement strand
ACTTCGCCGTCATCGCCATGGGCCTGTTCGGGTTTGCCGAGATCCTGCGCAACCTCGAGCAGAAGGAGGCGCGCGCCGTCGTCAGCAGTAGAATCGGCCGCCTGTTGCCGAACATGGCTGATTTCAAAACGTCGCTGCCGCCGATCCTGCGCGGAACGGCGATCGGATCGTTGCTCGGGTTTCTGCCGGGTAACGGCGCGGTGCTCGGACCCTTCGCGTCCTACTCCATCGAGAAAAAGGTCGCGGCTGATCCGTCCCGCTTCGGCAATGGCGCCATTGAAGGCGTGGCTGGGCCCGAATCCGCCAACAACGCTGGCGCCCAGACCGCGTTCATTCCGCTGCTGACCCTGGGCATCCCGCCCAACGCCGTCATGGCGCTCATGATCGGCGCCATGACCATTCACGGCATCGTGCCGGGCCCGCAGATCATCACGAAGCAGCCGGAGCTGTTCTGGGGCATGATCGCCTCAATGTGGATCGGCAATCTGATGCTGCTGATCATCAACCTGCCGCTCATCGGGATTTGGGTGAAGTTGCTCCAGGTTCCCTATCGCTTGATGTTCCCGGCGATCATCATTTTCTGCTGCATCGGCATATACTCGATCAACAATTCGCCGACCGAAGTCATGCTGACGGCGGTGTTCGCCCTCTTCGGGTATCTCCTGATCAAGCTCGGATTCGAGGTCGCGCCGATGCTCCTCGGGTTCGTTCTCGGCCGGCTAATGGAAGAGAAGCTCCGCCAGGCCATGGTGATCTCGCGCGGCAGCCTGTGGACCTTTGTCGAGCGGCCGGTTTCGTTGATGCTGCTCGTCCTGGCGCTCGTCATCGTTATCATCTCGGCACTACCGGCGATCAGCAAACGCCGCGATACGGTTTTCACCGAATAGCGTGGCGCGAGGCGCCACACCGTCATCACGAAAGTAGTTCAACCCAAGCCGACAATCAGGAGGAAACAAAATGAAATCCATACATCGTGCAACCTTCGCTGCGCTGGCGGCCCTTGCGCTCACCGCCGGGCCGGCAGCGGCGCAATATCCAAACAAGCCCATCACAGCCATCGTGCCGTTCGCGGCTGGCGGCCCGACCGACGTCGTCACGCGCCTCGTCACCGAGCACATGTCGCGCACCCTCGGCCAACAGATCGTCGTTGAAAACATCGGCGGCGCTGGCGGCACGATTGGCATGACGCGCGCCGCCACTGCGGCACCGGATGGCTACACCATCGCCGTCGGAAACATGGGAACCCAGTCGGCAGCGCCGGCGCTGTACCCGAACCTCAAGTATGATCCGGCGACCAGCTTCACTCAGATCAGCGTCGTCAATTACACGCCGCAGACCATCGTTTCGAAAAAGGATCTGCCGCCGAAGTCGCTGAAAGAGTTGCTCGACTACCTGAAGGCCAACAGCGAAAAGATGAACTACGGCCATGCCGGTGTCGGCTCGATCTCTTACGTGTCGGGCTTCGTGTTCAACGCGCAGTTTGGCTTCAAACCCGCGATGGTCGCCTACAAAGGCACCGGGCCGGCGCTGAACGACCTCGTCGGCGGACAGATCGACTACCTCGTGGACCAGTCCATGAACGTGATCCCACAGATCACCGCCGGCACCATCAAGGCCTACGCCGTGGCACATCCGGAGCGGATCGCGGCGCTGCCCGACGTGCCGACGACCAAGGAACTCGGCGTCGACTTCATCTTCAGCGCTTGGAACGCGATGGTCGCGCCGAAGGGCTTGCCGAAGGACATCCAGGACAAGCTCCTCGATGCACTGAGCAAGGCCATGGACGACCCGGCGCTCATCAAGCGCTACGAGGACCTCGGCTCGACCGCCCCCAAGGGCGCGGATCGCGGCCCTGAAGGCCTCCAAAAGTTGGTCGAAGCGGAAGTTGCGCGGATCACGCCGGTGCTCAAGGCCGCCGCGGCGAAGTAAGACCGGTGACGCGGATCGGTTGAAAATCGCTCCGCGACTCCTGCGAAACGACGGGATTACTGGGGGTGCCGGATTGCTCGGCACCCCTTTTGTTTTGCTTTAACAGTATTTCATTCCCATATCCTTAGATTCTGGATGGGTGAGCGCGTATAATTCACGCGTGGCAAGGCAGCGGGAACGGATGTGCTGGCGGTACATTCGGACCCGAGCACTCGAAAGTTCATCGAGTGACGAACCCTATGACGCACCCCGATCGGAGCGGCTCCGATCGCTGCGACCTGGCCGACGCCGAACGGCGCCTCGCGCATCGAGCGAGGATCGTCACCGCGTGTCGTCGAATTCGAGGAGGCGGGCGATATGGTAGCGATATTATTTCTGATCGTTTGCGTGATCGCTGTGTTCATTCTTGCGATCCGGCGCGCCTCACTCGAGGCCTGGGCCATCGCTGCAGCGGCGGCTGCGCTCATCTGGCAGACCGGCCTTATCGAAGGCCGGCTTCACGCGCCTCTCCTCGGTCTGTCCGGCCTGATCGGTTGGCTGCCCGCGATCGTCCTCGGCCTGCTGTCGATCTCAACACTCCGGCGGAGTTGGCTCACCGGGCCGGTCTACCACGCGATCAAGAAGGCGCTGCCGCGTGTCTCCGACACCGAGCAGCAGGCGCTCGACGCCGGCACGATCGGCTTCGACGCCGAGATCTTCTCCGGCAAGCCAGACTGGGAACGCCTGCGCGCCGTGCCACCTATCGTGTTGACGCCGGAAGAGCGTGCCTTCCTCGACGGTCCGACGACCGAGTTGTGCGGCATGATCAACGACTGGCAGATCCGCCACGCTGACCGCGAGATTCCCGAACCGATCTGGGACTTCGCCAAGCGCCACGGCTTCCTCGGGATGCTGATCTCGAAGGAGCACGGTGGCCTCGGTTTCTCTCCGCAGGCGCAGTCGCTCATCCTCGGCAAGATCGCGTCACGCTCTGCAGACGTTTGCACCATCGTCATGGTGCCGAACTCACTCGGTCCCGGCGAACTGATCGAGAAATACGGCACCGACGCGCAGAAGCACCACTTCCTGCCGCGCCTCGCGAAGGGTCTTGAAGTGCCCTGCTTCTCGCTGACCGGGCCGACCTCAGGCTCGGATGCCGCAACCATGCGCGACATCGGCTATGTGACGCGCGGCATTCACGACGGCAAGGACGTGCTCGGTGTGCGGCTGTCGTGGGACAAGCGCTACATCACGCTCGGCCCCAAGGCGACGCTGGTTGGCCTCGCATTCCGCTTGTTCGATCCTGAGAACCATCTCGGCAAGGGTGAGGATGTTGGCATCACCGTCGCCCTCATCCCGGCCAATCATCCCGGCGTGAACATCGGCCGCCGCCACCTCCCCTCCGGCGCTGCCTTCCCGAACGGTCCCAACTGGGGGAAGGACGTCTTCATCCCGATGGACTGGATCATCGGCGGCGACAAAATGGCCGGCCAGGGCTGGCGAATGCTGATGGAATGCCTCGCCGCCGGCCGCGCGATCTCGCTGCCGTCATCGGGTGCAGCCGGTGCCAAGGCGATGCTGCGCTTCACCACCGCCTATGGTCGTATCCGCAAGCAGTTCGGCCTGCCCGTCGCCAAGATGGAGGGCCTCGAAGAGCCGCTGACGCGCATGATCGAGACGGCCTACGTCAATGAGGCCGGTCGCGCCGTCACCGCGTCGATGGTCTCGACCGGCGAGAAGCCGTCGGTCATCTCCGCGATCATGAAGTACCAATCCACGGAACGGCTGCGCCAATCGGTCAACGACGCAATGGACCTGCACGGCGGGCGCGGCATCTGCGACGGTCCGTCGAATTATCTTCAGTCGGCCTACCAGATGGTCCCCGTCGGCATCACAGTCGAGGGCGCGAACATCCTCACGCGCTCCCTCATAACTTTCGCACAGGGAGCACTGCGCTCACACCCTTACCTCTTCGACGAGATCAAGGCCTGCCAGGACCCTGACACCGAGCGCGGCCTCGCCGCCTTCGACAACGCATTCGGCAGCCATGTCTCATTCTCGCTGTCGAACGCGTTCGGCGCGTTCTTCCACAACATCACCGGCGGCCTGTTTGCGACGGTACCCGACAAAGCCTACGGCACCGCCGAATGGTATCGCCAGCTCGGCCGCGCCTCGCGCAACTTCGCCCTCGTCGCCGACGTAACGGTCGCAGTACTCGGCGGTGGTCTCAAGACGAAGCAGAAGCTGACCGGACGCCTCGCCGATGCGCTGTCGGAATTGTATCTGCTCGCGTGCGTGCTCAAGCGCTACGAGGACGACGGCAAACCGGCCGGCGATCGGCTGATCGTCGAGCTGTGTGCGCGCAATGGCCTCTATCGATTCCAGCAGGCTCTCGCCGGCACCATCGAGAACTTCCCGAACTGGTTCGTACGCATGAAGCTTGGCGCCATCGTGTTTCCGTTCGGTCGGCCGTACCGCCCCGCCAGCGATCGGCTCGGCCATCAGGTCGTGGCGCTGGCGCTGGAGCCGGGCGAGGTTCGCGATCGGCTGACACGGGAGATCTACATTTCACGCGACGTCAACGATCCGACAGGCTTGCTTGAGGTGACGCTGGAGAAGGTCGTCGCGTCCGAGGCCGCCGAGCGCAAGCTCGATCGCGCGGTCCGCGCCGGCACCGTGCGGCGCTATCACGGCGTCGACTGGCTGGGCGACGCTGAGCGTTTGGGTGTCCTGACAACAGCGGAAGCGGATCAGTTGCGCGAGGTCGAGGCGCTGACCGCGCGCGTGATCGCCGTCGACCACTTCGATCCCGCCGAAGTCAAACCGCACTACATGAAGCCGGGCCACAACGCCCAAACCGTCCAGAAGCCCGATCAGCGCAGCGCCGCGGCAGAGTGAGAGAGCGTCCATGGCCGACATCACCACCCTGAAGGATTGGCGCTTCTCGATCGACGAGCAGCAGATCGCCTGGGCGATCTTCGACCGCGAAGGCGAAAGCCAGAACGCGCTCGGCCGGCGCCCCCTCGAAGAACTGATGGCGATCGTCGAACGTGTCGAGGCCGGCGCCCGCGACCGCTCCATCGCCGGCCTCGCGATCCTCTCCGGCAAAGAGAAGGGTTTCATCGTCGGCGCCGACGTCCGCGAGTTCGAGCAGTTCACGACTGCCGCCGAAGTGACCGAGGCGATCAGCCCCGTGCTCGCGATGCTCAACCGTATCGAGAAGATGCCGGTGCCCGTCGTCTGCGGCATTCACGGATTCTGCCTCGGTGGCGGGCTCGAATTAGCACTCGCCTGCCACTATCGTATCGCCACCCGCGACGACAGTACCCGCGTCGGGTTCCCCGAGGTTCGCCTCGGCATCTTCCCCGGTTTTAATGGCACCGCGCGATCGATCCGCCAGGCTGGCGCGCTCGCCGCGATGCCGGTGATGCTGTCCGGCTCAATGGTACGGGCGAGTGCCGCGCGCGCCATGGGCCTCATCGATGAGCTGGTCGCGAGCCCGGCGAACCTCGCCTGGTCGGCAAGCAAAGCGATCACCCAAAAACGTCGATCGAAGCCGGTGGGTGGCTGGCGGAACCTCGCGCGGCAATGGCCGGTCCGCAATCTGCTGGTGTCGAAGATGCGCGCGGAAACCGCTAAGAAGGTGCGTGCGGATCACTACCCGGCGCCGTTTCGCCTCATCGACCTGTTCGAGCAGCACGGCGGCAACCTCGACGCCATGAAAGCCGCCGAAACGCGCGCCTTCGCGCCGTTGATGGTCTCCGATACGTCACGCAACCTGCGCCGCGTGTTCAAGCTCTCCGAAATGCTGAAGGCGCAGGCGCCGAAAGATATCGCCTTCAAGCCGATGCGCGTCCATGTGATTGGCGCGGGCGTGATGGGCGCTGACATCGCCGGGTGGTGCGTCGCGCAAGGCATGGAAGTGACGCTGCAGGATCTCTCGGCCGACGCCATCGCCAAGGGCATCGCGGCCCAGAGCAAACTTTTCGGCCGCCGCTTTCGCACCAAGGCGTTGCGCGATGCCGCCAAGGCCCGCCTGATCGCCGACCCGAACGGAGATGGCATTTCTCGTGCCGACGTCGTCATCGAGGCGATCGTGGAGCGCGTCGAGGTCAAGCAGAACCTATTCAAGTCCCTCGAAGGCAAGCTCAAGCTCGGCGCGGTGATGGCGACCAACACGTCCTCCATCATGATCGAGGATATCGCGGCGGCGCTGGCCGATCCCGGCCGCCTCATCGGCATCCACTTCTTCAATCCGGTGGCGCAGATGCCGCTCGTCGAGATCATCCGCGGCCGCCAGTCGCGCGAGGACGACGTGCGCAAGGGCTGCGCGTTCGTCACCGCGATCGACAAGTTTCCGCTGATCGTCAAGAGCAACCCCGGCTTCCTCGTCAACCGCGTGCTGGCGCCGTACATGATGAGCGCGATGCAGCGGCTTGAGCGCGGAGAACCGCCGGAGTTGCTCGACGAGGCCGCGCGCACCTTCGGGATGCCGATGGGCCCGATCGAGCTTGCCGATACGATCGGACTCGACGTCTGCGCTCACGTCGGCCGCATCCTTGGCCTCGACGGGGCGGGCTCGCGGCTCGAGCGGCTGGTTGCGGCCGGCAAGCTCGGCAAGAAATCTGGCGAGGGCTTTTACACCTGGAAGGACGGCAAGCCCGTCAAGGCCGAGAAGCCGTACGACAAGGGATTGCTCGAGCGCCTCGGTCGCGAGCTGGTCGAGCCGCTGATCGCGGAATGCGAAAAGTGCCGCGACGAGGGCATCGTCGACAGTGCCGATCTGGTGGACGCCGGCGTCATCTTTGGCACCGGCTTTGCGCCGTTTCGGGGTGGCCCGCTGCACTATCGCGCGACGAGTGATCCATCCGCAGCCGCTGGACGGCAGGCCGCCGAATAGCGCCAACCGTCCGCCGAGCAGCCGCTCAAATAAAGCCGAGCGAGCGCACGAGGATGAACGCAATCATGACCGGCGCAAGAAGCCGGATCAGCCACAGCCATGTCCGACCGACGGCATTGTTCCAAAGGTCGGCATCCGCGAGTGCACGACGCCGCTCCATGCGCCAGCCGACGAGCAATGCGATCAGCAGGCCGCTGACCGGCAGCACGAAATTCGAAAGGCCCTGATCGATGAGGTCGAGGATCGGCTTTCCGGAGCGCGTCAACCACGGCACCGCGCCGTGCCCGAGCGCCGAGGGCAACCCCAGAGCGAAGATGACGGCCGTCAGCACCGCGGTCGCGCGCATCCGGCCAGCGCCTCGGCGGTGTACCGCGTAGGCGACGCAGGTTTCGAGCAAAGAGACCATCGATGCAAGGGCAGCGGCCGAAAGCAGAAAGAAGAACAGCGGCCCGATGAGTCGACCGGCCGGCATCTGCTGAAGAATTTGCGGAAACGTCACGAAGGCGAGGCCCGGTCCCGCCGCCGGATCGCCACCGAAAGCAAAGACCGCTGGAAATACCGCGAGACCGGCGACAACCGAGAACACCGTATCGATGATGACGATAATCATCGCCGCCGCAGGAATGCGCGTTCCCGCACCGAGGTAGCTGCCGTAGGTCACGAACACGGCCATGCCGATGCCGATCGAGAAGAAGGCCTGGCCGAGCGCATTCAGGTAGAGGGCTGGCTTGGCGAATGCACTCCAGTCCGGCGCGAACAGGAACGCCACACCGCGTTCTGATCCCGGAAGCGTCATGGCATAGAGCGCGAGCGCGACGACGATCACGCCGAGCAGCGGCATCAGCCACATGTTGAGACGCTCGATCCCGGAATTGACGCCGGACGCAACGACCGCCGCCGTGACCGCCAGCATGGCGCCCTGCCAGAACACCACGGACACACCGTCGGCAATGAACGAACTGAAATAGGCGCCGTGCGCCGAACTCTCGACCGCCCACAGCTCGGTTCCGAACGCGTGGGCGAAGTAGCGCGCCGCCCAGCCCGCGACGACGGCATAGTAGGTGAGGATCGCGCCCGCGGCGACGACGCCTAGACCGCCGAGCAAGCGCCATTTGCCATCCGGCGTCGCCCCCTCGAAGGCGGTCACAGCATCCGCTGCGCCCCGTCGCCCGATCGCCAGCTCCGCGATGACCAGCGGAATACAGATCAGCAGGATCATCGCCATGTAGACGATCAGGAAGGCGGCGCCACCGTTCTCGCCGACAACGTACGCGAACCGCCAGATACTTCCTAATCCGACCGCGGCCCCGACGGTCGCGAGGATGAAGCCGAGCTTCGAGTGCCACTGCTCCTGCATTCCGAGACGTGCCCTATCAATTAACTCCTTTGAATCCGTCCACTGTATCCATCAATGCCCACCAGATGCATTGATTCCGATCAGTCCCGGAAAATCGACCGAGCGGCGGCGGCTCGGACAGGCAAATATTGCGCCCGCTTCCCACGTCGGTTAATGCTCACTGCGGTCGGAGCACCCTCGGGCCCCGTAGCTCAGCCGGATAGAGCATCTGCCTTCTAAGCAGAGGGTCGCAGGTTCGAGTCCTGCCGGGGTCGCCAATAAATTCCAGAGCTTAGCGCCAACCACCGGCACTTTGAGCTCCCGCGATCCGGCGCTTTCTCCGTGCTTCTTACTTCCTCTGTGGCATGGAAAAATGCGCTCTGCTTACTTTGCGCGAGGCCAATTCCTGTACCAGTCGCACAAGGGGCGCCTCGAATAGGTACTCCGTCTTCATTGCGCCCGCCGCCCGCATTTCATCGACCTGCGGACCAGCGAACATGAACCGCAAGAGGCGCTCGTCGTCATCCGCCTCAGGATATTGCCGCCGAAGCTTGGCGACCGCTGGCGCGAGCGGCTCCGGCTTCAGCGCGATGCCGGGCGAACCATTTGTGACGATGCGATCGAGAACATCCGGATCGACCGGCGCGAGCAGCTTCCCGAAATAGCCCAGTGCGTACTTTTTCACTTCGTCCGGCACTGTGCGATAGCGCTCGCCTTGCACGACGTTGAGCACCGCCTGAGTGCCAACGAACTGCGCAAACGGAGTAATAAGGATCGGAAAGCCGAGCTCGTGGCGAACACGCGCGCACTCTTCCAGAAGCTTCTGCAAGAGATGAGAAAGCCCCGCCTGCGCGAGCTGCGAGCGGAAATTCGACATCATCCCACCGGGAATCTGATGCTCGTAGTGAAAAGCATCGTATTCCTGCGGTGCGCCGACAGGCTTGCCCTCCTGCATGGCGACCCGGCGGAAGTGCTCGCCGACTTCGTCCACCAGCGCATCGTCGATATCAACTCTATAGCCGAGTGCCCGCAGATTCTTGACCGTCGACTGCGTTGCGGGTTGCGCGTTGCCGTTCGCCAATGGCGCGATCGACGTGTGCACCATATCGGCACCGGCCTTGATCCCTTCGAGATATACGAGGGGGGCCACTCCCGTCATGCAATGGCTGTGCAGTTCGAGCGGAACGCTGCCCATAACGGCCTTGATGGCCGGAACGAGCGTGCGGATGCGGTCCACGGTCAGCAGACCGCCTGCATCCTTCAGCCAAATCGCATCGACCTTCCCCCGCTGAATGAGATCGCGAGCCGTCCGGATATACAGTTCGTCGGTATGAACCGGCGAGAGGCCGTAGGAGAGCGCACCGAACGTCTTGACGCCCAAGCGGCGTGCGACGTTGATCGTCGTCAGCATGTTGTCGACATCGTTGAGGCCATCGAAACTTCCGATCTCACGGAAGCCGTTCGCCACAAGCCGCTCAACCCAGAGTTCGACGATGTCGTCGGGCAGCACATCAAAGGCCACGAGATTTTTGGAACGCGTGAACGAACTCAGCGGCGTCTGCGTGATGCGCTGCCGCATCAGCCTCATCCGCTCCCACGGGTCTTCCTTGAGGTATCGCACGCAGACATCGAACTGGATCGTGCCGGCGAGATCGATTCGCCGGAAGCCGATCCGATCCATCCGCTCCGCGATCGGCAGCATGTGGGCGGTCGTCATGCGAGTCGCCCACAGGCATTGGTGCGCATCACGGAGTGTGGTGTCTACGACGGCGATATCGCGCATTTGATCTCCAGAATCCGGGAAGGGCGGCCATCCACCGAGGCCGCCCGCTTAGTGTCACTTCAACGAAGCTTCCGCCTTCTCAAGGAACGAGTAGTCGAGATACTTGCCGATCCAGCCGTCGACATCCTTGACGAGGTCTTCGGGAATTTTTCCCTGTTGAGCGATCGTCGTCATCCAGACGCGGGTCGATGCCATGTCGAGGCGCGGTTGCGTCAGATCCACTGATTGCAGCGCGTCCAGATTGACCGGCAGCGAGCTTGGATCGTTCATCTTCTTGGAGACAAGCTCAGCGGTCTTCTGATTCCCATTCGACTTTATCCACGCGATGCCGCGTAGCGTCGCGCGAATGAACTTCTGGACGGTCTCGGGATTGTTCTTCACGTATTCCGGTGTGAAGGCGAGTTGCAGACTCTCCGCATTCGGAATCGGCGGCATGCGCTGGATGTAATGGAGCAGGTCCGGCGCCCGCGCGACTGCGGCAGCCGAGGCAGGCTCCCATCCGATGAACGCTTCGACCTCTCCCTTCTGAATCATGATGGCGACGTCGGTGATCTTCGCCGGCACATGCTGGAATTTCAGATTCTGGGAGCGCTGAATGTAGCTGAGCACGGCGTCGTGGATCGTTCCGAGACCCGGCGTACCGACTTTCTTCCCATCCAGATCCTTGACGGTCTTGTACTGCTTCTTACCGATGATCGGCGCGTTGCCTTTCGTGACAGACATGACGATCTTGAGGTCGCCGCCACGCGCGACGTACTGCATGAACGGCACGATCGCCGCCATCACGGCATCCAGGTTTTTGATGTCGAGGAGTGCGGAAGGACCGTTCGCGTAGGTCTTGCGATCGATCTTGATGCCCTCTGCCTCGTAGTAGCCATTCAACTCGGCCACCCAAACGGCAGCGTAGTCGACTTCGGAACCGTTCTGGTCGGCAAGTCTAACGGTCTTCATCGACTGAGCTGCCGCGTCCGTGGTCGTGAGCGCGACTGCGGTCGGCATCAGTGCCGTTGCTGCTATTCCTTTGAGAGTATTGCGCCGTGTGGGCATTGCGTTCCTCCTGCTCCCTGGACTTCGACTGCGCTGTTGTCAGCCTTCTTCTTCAATGCGTGGCGTGCAGCCACCGCACGCACTTCGAGCGGATCTCCGTGAACTCAGCAGATAGTGGATCGCGCGGGTGCTGCAGCGTGATGGGCAGTTCCGCCACGATGCGCGCCGGCTTCGCCGAAAGGATGAGAACCCGATCCGCGAGATAGACCGCCTCCTCGAGATTGTGTGTGACGAAGATCACGGTCCGCTTCATGCGCCGCCAGATGTCCAGCACCTCGCGCTGCATGTGTTCGCGTGTCGGCTGGTCCAGGCTGACGAACGGCTCATCCATGAGGACAAGATCGGCCTCCGTTGCAAACGCCCGCGCGATCGCGACACGCTGCTTCATGCCTCCCGAGATCTGATGCGGGTAATAATCCTCGAAGCCGGTGAGCCCAACGATGCCTATGATGTCCGCCACTTTCGATCGGATCGTTGCTGCTGGCACGCCCTTGATCTTGAGACCGGTGGCCACGTTCTCGGCAACCGTCAGCCAGGGGAATGTCGAAGGCTCCTGGAAGACGAACGAGATGCTCTGCTTCTTCGGATTTGCAGACATGCCGTCGATCAACACGTGTCCGCTCGATGGCACGAGGATCCCGGCGAGCATATCGAGCAGCGTGGTCTTCCCGCAGCCCGATGGTCCACAGATGCAGACGAACTCGTTCGCGTTGACGCGGAACTTCAGTTCCTCGTGAACGGTCAACGATCCATACCTGTGCGAAGCATCGACTTCGACTTTCGGCGGCGCAACCGGAGCGTCCATGAGCTTCCCTCTTACAGGCTGACCTGCCAACGCCAGCGGAACAGACGCCTCTCGACGAGCAGTAGGACCTCGTTCATGAGAAAGCCGATCAGGCCGATCAGGAGCATCCCGACAATCACGTGCGAGACCATGATCAGTTCCGCATAGTTGGTCATCATGCGGCCAAGGCCCGTCGATATCCCGCCGGCCAATTCCGCGGCCACGATCGTCAGCCAAGCCGTGCCGAGCCCGACACGCATGCCGGCCATGATGTCCGGCATAACGGTGGGGATGACGACGTGACGGAGAATCCAGAGCTTTCCGGCACCGTGAACAATACCGACCTTGCGATGGATCGGCTCCACACGCGCGACACCGACGAGCGTCGATGTGAAGATCGGAAAGAACGCGCCGAGGAAGATCAGAAAGGCGAAACGCGTAAGGCCCGAAAAGAAGATGATCGCCAGCGGAATCCAGGCGATTGGTGGGATGAAGCGGAACGGCTCGATGACGGACCGCGTGCCCGCGTAAAGCTTCGGGTAAAGGCCCATGAGAAGGCCCAGAGGGACAGCAAAAAGAACGCCGAGGCCGAAGCCGACCAGCACGCGCTCGATGCTCGCCCACGCGTGTTCCCAGAGCGAATGACCGGTTGTATCGCCGCGTGTGGCAAGCTGAATAAAGGCGTCGACGATCTGCATTGGCGCCGGAAAGAACGGGGATGCCACCGCCACCGAGGCCAACTGCCAGACGGCAAGCGCGATCGCCAACGACACGACGTTCCATGCGCCGATTTTGATGCCGGCCCCCATCGCTGTGGCGATACTGGATCGGCGGCCTTCGTCCTTTGTTGTCGCGGCCATTTTGGCCTGTTCTCCCATGTGCCTTTTTTTGTAGATTCTACGCTCCGCCGGTCAGGACGTGCCTCAGGCTTGCTGCGTGGCTGGCATAAACGTCTCCTCGACCCACCGTGTGGTGACCGCGCCGTTGGCGAAATCCGGATGGTCGAGGACCTGCTGATGAAACGGTGCTGTCGTCGGCACACCGGATACCTGAAGGCGATCGAGGGCGTCCCGCATGCGGGCAACCGCTTCCGCCCGATCGTGGGCATGGACGATAATCTTCGCCAACAGTGAGTCGTAGTAGGGCGGAACCAGATAGCCAGGAAAGCAGTGCGTATCGACGCGCACGCCTTCGCCCGTCGGCGTAACCCACGTTTGAATACGACCAGGCCGGGGCGCAAAGTTCGCCCCCGCATCTTCGGCATTGATGCGGCATTCGATGGCATGGCCCGTCAACGCCACGTCCTGTTGAGTGAACGAGATCGGCTCTCCCGCCGCCACGCGGATCTGTTCGACGACGAGATCGCGTCCTGTGACCATCTCGGTGACAGGATGCTCGACCTGGATGCGCGTATTCATCTCGAGAAAATACCAGCGGCGCGTGTCGTCGTCGAAAACGAACTCGACGGTTCCGACACCGACGTAGCGGACATGGCGCGCCAGTTTGACGGCGGCCTCCGCAAGCTGCTGACGCAAGCTCTCGTCAATCGCCGGAGAGGGCGCCTCCTCGATCAACTTCTGATGTCGCCTCTGGGTGGAACAGTCGCGCTCGCCCAGATGCACGACATTGCCATGAGCATCGCCGATGATCTGAATCTCGATGTGCCGCGCGCGCTCTATAAATTTCTCGACGTAGAGCGAGGCGTCGCCGAAGGCCGCTTGTGCCTCGGCCGCCGCAGCGGCGAGTTGCGACAAGAGATCCTCATCTCGCCGCACCACACGCATGCCGCGCCCACCACCGCCGGCACTCGCCTTGATCAATACCGGGTATCCATGAGCCCGCGCGAATTCACGGGCGCTGTCGGAGTTATCGACACGCCCAGAACCCGGCACCCGCGGCACGCCCACTTCTTCAGCCAGTTGCACGGCCGACAGCTTGTCGCCCATGACTTCGATGGCCTCGGGCGCAGGCCCGATGAACGTGATACCCGCCTCGGCGCACATACGCGAGAACTGCGCGCGTTCCGACAAGAAGCCGTAGCCGGGATGTATGGCATCGCAGCCGCTACCGAGAGCCGCAGTTATGAGGATCTCCGGTCTCAGATAGCTCTGAGTCGCGGACGCCGGCCCGATGCACACCGCCCGCGTCGCCATCCTGGCCGCAAGACTATCGCGATCCGCGAGCGATACAGCGGCAACGCTCTCTATGCCCAATTGATCGCACGCCCGGACGACACGCACGGCAATCTCACCGCGATTGGCAACAAAGATTCTCTTGAACAGCGCCGCCGCCATGCGATCAGGCCTTGTCTGGCTTGACGCAGATCAACACCTGATCGAACTCAACGAGCGCACTGTTCTCGACGAAAATTGCGACGATCTCGCCATCCACTCCCGCTCGAATTGAATTGAAGAGCTTCATCACCTCGATAAGACAGACCGTGTCATCCGCGCGCACGCGCTGTCCGACCTCGACGAAAGGCTTCTCGCCAGGAGCGGGTGATCGATAAAAAATGCCGAGCATCGGCGCGCGGATGGCGATGGCACCAGGCGGTATATCGGTCGAGACCGAAGGCGCAGGTGCGGCCACGGCTCCTTGCGCAACCGGTGCTGACGCTTGCGGCTGGGAGCGGGGCGCTGACGGCGCTGCCGGAGCAGGCATGGAAGATCCACCGCCACCTTGTCCACGCACGACGTGAAGCCTGAAGTTACCGAGCACGATCTCGATCTCGTTGAGGTGCTCTGCGGCATCGATGATCTTCATGATGCTCTCAACATCACTATGCGTCAGCTCCGTGCTCATTTCTGGGCTCTCTTCTTTGCGATCGCGGCGGGCGCTTTTTTCGGTTTTGGAGGTGCGGGTGACGACCCGTCCTTCTTGGTGCGCGCTGCCGAAGGGCGTCGCGCGAACTCGGCGGCAATCAGGGCGGCGGCGGCCTTGATATCGGGGAGGTGCTGCTTGAGCCGCTCAAGGGGCAAGGTGGCGACGGGCGCCATGACCGCCAGACCCGCAACAGTCTGACCGGTCTCGCTGCGGATCGGCACCGCAATGCAGTTCACGCCCGGAATCAGTTCCTGATCGTCGCAGGAGTATCCCTGCTTCGCGATTTCATCGAGATGCCGGGAGAAGCGGGCCGCGGTCGTGATCGTGTTTTTCGTGTACTTGTGGAACGGTGCCCGGCGCATAACCGTGTCTCGAAGCTCTGGCGGGCCGAATGCCAACAGCAGCTTGCCGCTTGCACTGCAGTGCACCGGCATGGGGACATCGCCCCCGATGTTGACGCGCAATGGCGCGGTCGAATCCACCCATTGGACGAACGAAAGATTGCCGGATTTCAGAACGACCAGATTGACGCGAACGTCCAGACGTTCGGCCAGACCGCTCATGATCAGGCGACGGTTCCCGTGTGCGGCGCTGTTCCTCAGACCCTTGAGCGCGATGTCCTCGAACGACAAGCCGATCTGATAGCGCAGCGTGAGCGGGTCCTTCGCGATGTAGCCCGCAACTTCAAGCGCGCGCGCCAATCGATATGTCGTTGGCTTCGGCAGACTCATCGCACGACTCAGTTCTGCCAATGCGGGAGCCTCGTCGCTGGCGGCAATATGTGCCAGCAAGCGCAGGGACTTCATGACCGGCGATCGGTCTGCAACGCTCAATGTACGGATTTCATTCATTGGAACGATCTGACCTCATATCTGATACGCCTGAGCTAGCGTCACAATCACCGGTGCTGTCAAGGTTCTCCGAGCGACGTTTCACGTACGCCGCGCACAGCTTCACTGTGGCAATTGCAGTGGTGCGGTGCGGCAAAGTGCTAATCTTCGCCTCTCAAGTGCGCTATCCCGCGCCCCACTTGTATCCAACCGTCGAGATCCACGGCAAGAGGATAAGAAGCATCACGAAGGCGAGAAGAAGCGCCACGAATTTAAGCGCCGCCTTGCTCACCTGCTCGATGGAAACTTTGCTGATCGCCGAGGCGACGAATAGCGTCACGCCAAGTGGTGGCGTGAGGAAGCCTACCTCGCACAGCACGACGAAAAGAATGCCGAACTGAACGGGATCAACCCCGAGCTTGATGAAGATCGGAAGGAAGATCGGCGTCAGCAGAACGATCAGGCTGAGAGACTCGCCGAACATTCCGCACAGGACCATGAAGGCCGAGAAAAGCATCAGCATCAGGATCGGATCCTGAGTGATTTGCAAGAAGCTCGACGCGATCTGCTCGGGGATTTGATACAGCGTGAGCAGTTTGCCGAAGGCCATCGCAGGGCCCATGATGATGAGGACCGCGCCGGTCAGCTTGCCAGCGGCTACCATCGAATGCGCGATGTCGGCGAACGACAATCGCCTCGTCACAGCCCCCGCAACCATGGCGTAGATCACCGCGAGCATCGAGGACTCGGTCGGCGTTGCGGCGCCCGTGTAGATCGTGCCCAGAACAACGACTGGCATGGCGAGGGCAACTCGCGCGTCCCAAACCGCCCGTAAGAACGCGTTGATCTGGAACTTCTCGCCGGTCGCCTTGTATCCGTATCGCCTTCCGATGAACAAGCACGTGGCAACGAGCAAGCCCGTCAGCAGCAGTCCAGGAAGGATGCCCGCAGCGAACAGGCCGACCACCGACACGTCTTTCGTCATGACCGCGTAGACGATCATCGGATTGGACGGGGGGATGAGGATACCGAGCGTACCGCCCGTCGCGGCGACGGCTGCGGCGAAGGGGGCCGGATATCCAGCCCGCACCATCATTGGAATCATCGTCGAGCCAATGGCGGCCGTGGTCGCAGGCCCTGAGCCGGACAGCGACGCAAAAAATGCGCACGAAATGATCGTTACAACGGCCAGCCCCCCGGGAACATTGCCGACGAGGATGTAGGCAACGCGAACGATCCGTTCGGTCAGGCCAGTGCGCATCATGAGCTCACTGGCAAGGATGAAGCCTGGAATTGCGATCAGCGGGAACAGGCCGGCGCCGGTGTAAAGCGTCTGCGCCATGTAGACGAGCGGGATCGGCGTGAGTAGCAGGCCGCACAGAGTAGCGATCCCGAGCGAGTAGCCGATCGGAACGCCAAGCAGCAAAGCGATCCCGAGGGAGCCGAACACGACCCCAGTTATGTGAGCCTCAGTGAAAAGTTCAGCGATCATGGCAGGCTCACAACTGCTTCTTGGAGAGATCGTCTTCTTCCGGTTCCGGCCTCATGTAGCTCTGGATGAGACGGAAACTTGTCAGGGCGAACGCGACCGGAATGACCAGATAGATCCATTGCATGGGGATATGGAGCGCCAAGGAAGGCTCCGGCCGCTCGAACGCGCTCTGCACGAGCAATAAGCCTTGCCACACAATGAAAAGGTTGAAGCCGAGCCACAGCATGTCGCCGATGGCGAACCGCCAACGGCGCAACGGCGGCCGCAGCCAGTCGAGCTGAGCCGACACGCGAAAATGCGCCCGCTCCTTCGTCGCGAGTACCGAGCCGAAGTAGAGCAGGAATACGAAGGCGAAGATCGCCAGCTCTTCAGCCTTGTGCGACAGCCCCGTCAGGTAAGGGTGACTGAGGAAATACCGCACCATCGCGGAGTAGGACAGGCAAGCCACGAGGATCGTGCAAAGCACGACGATAACGGCCTGCTCGAACCAGTCGTCGAGCCATTTGAGTATGCGCATAGACTCTCTCGGGATCTGACGCCGCCGATGATGCAGGCCACT